>DQGZ01000005.1 GCA_003531345.1 Alphaproteobacteria bacterium
GCTTGAAGGCATCACTGTATCTGATGGTGGGCTTAATTTTCCTTCTAAAATGGAAGATGCAACAACGGTAAAGGCTGTAAATGACATAGATTTAGCAAGGGCGGGTGGTTTCACTTTTGGCAGTGATGCAGATAAGAATCATATAAGGATTGCAAGGGAAATATTTGGTAATGGGATAAAAGTCCATCAGAGTGAAAAAAGTACAGCGGAAGTTATTTATACAAAATATTTACAGTCTTTTGCGGTAATGCCTTGCGCTTTATTTGGTGGTAATTTTGGTGATTGTGCAGAAAAGGCACTATTCAAAATCAACTTACAGAAGCACTTTTAAAAGAAATTTATCATATCGCCAAAGAAGTAGGCGTAGAAAAAAGAAATTTTTCAGAGGTTCATAAATTTATAATGGGTGGAGGAGAAGAAAAAGGTGAGTTAGGGAAAAAAGCAGCTACTAGGGGTTCAATGCAAGAATGTGCATTAGCTGGAAAAGAACTTGAATTAGATGGCTTTATAGGGAAGTTAATTAAATTGAAGGGCGAAACTGAATCACGATTTTTAAAGAATTTAGAAGTGCTGCTTGAAAAGTTGAATCAAAAAGCTAAGGAAACTAAAGGAGAGGGTGTTAAAGATTTTCAAGAAAAAATGTTAGAGATTATAGAGGGTGCCATAGGTGAAAATATAGCAGAAAAAATTGCAAATTTAGATGTGCATAAAATTTCTGATGCAGCTATAATTGTCAATGAAGGCTTAAAAATAACAGGCAGGACATAACTAAACCGTAAAGCTCTCACCACAACCGCAACGGCCTTTTTCATTTGGGTTTTTGAACACGAAGCCAGATTTCATTTTTTCTTCAACAAAGTCCATTTCAGTGCCGATTAGGTACATAGTAGCTTTGGGGTCTATAATAACTTTTACTCCCTTATCTTCAACCACTTCATCAAATTTTGCAATATTGTCTGCATATTCTATGGTATAAGCTAAGCCAGAGCAGCCGCCTTTTTTAACGCCAACACGAATACCTTGCGCTGGTTCGGCACGCTGTTCCATCAGGTGCTTTATCCTTTCTGCGGCATTGTCTGAAATTGTAATTGGCGCTTTCATTAGTTAGTGTTTAGTATCGGTAATTAGTATCAGTGAATATTAAAAGCACTGACACTGAACACTGGTACTAGTCACTTTGTTTTTGCTTATAATCCTCAATAGCGCTCTTAATTGCATCTTCGGCAAGTACGGAGCAGTGGATTTTAACTGGCGGTAGAGCAAGTTCATTTGCGATTTGTGTATTTTTTATTTCATAGGCTTGGTCTAATGATTTGCCCTTTATCCATTCCGTAGCAAGTGATGATGAAGCAATGGCAGAGCCGCAACCGAAGGTTTTAAATTTTGCATCTTCAATAATGCCATAATCATTCACCTGAATTTGCAGTTGCATAACATCACCGCATGCAGGCGCGCCAACAAGTCCAGTGCCAACATTCTTGCTGCTCTTATCCATCTTCCCAACATTTCTTGGGTTCTCGTAATGGTCTATTACTTTTTCTCCGTATGCCATAGATTTAGGGGTTAGGTTTTAGGAGTTAGGAGTTAGGGAAAAACTATTTCCTAATTCCTATTTCCTAATTCCTAGCTTAATGATGTGTCCACTCAATCTTGCTAATATCAATCCCTTCCTGCACCATGTCCCATAATGGGCTCATTTCACGGAGTTTGTTAACATTAGTTTTTATTATATCTATTGCTTTGTCTATTTCAGTTTCAGTAGTAAACCTGCCAATTCCAAAGCGAATTGAGGTGTGTGCCAGCTCATCACCAACGCCCAAAGCATGTAGAACATATGAAGGCTCTAAACTGGCGGAGGTGCAAGCAGAGCCGCTTGAAACCGCAAGCCCACGAATTGCCATAATCATTGATTCGCCTTCAATATAAGCAAAGCTTAAATTCAAATTACCAGCATAACCAAACTCACGGCTGCCATTTAAAAATACATCAGGAATTTCTTTAACTATTGAGTTATAAAATTTGTCTGAAAGTTTTTTGATATGTACCGAGTCTTTTTGCATTTCTTCTTTTGCAATTCTTGCTGCTTCACCCAAGCCAACAACTAATGGTGTAGGAAGAGTGCCTGAGCGGAAACCGCGCTCCTGCCCGCCACCATTGATCAGTGCTTCAAGGCGAACCCTAGGGCGGCGGCGTACAAACAATGCGCCAATACCTTTCGGGCCATATATTTTATGCCCGCTAATTGAAGCCAGATCCAGATTCATTGCCTCAACATTAATTTCAATTTTTCCAAATGCTTGTGCTAGATCGCTATGGAAAAAAACTCCTTTTTCACGGGTAATTTTTCCAATTTCAGCTAATGGCTGAATTATACCGATTTCATTATTAACTGCCATTACCGAAACGAGCAGAGTATCAGGGCGTATTGCGGATTTTAAAGTTTCTAAATTTATCAAACCAGTTTTTTCAACAGGTAGGTAAGTTACCTCAAAGCCTTCCTGTTCTAAATGGCGGCAGCTATCTAGTACGCATTTATGCTCAGTTTGAACTGTTATTATATGTTTTTTGTCCTTGCCGTAGAAATGCGCTAAACCCTTGATAGCCATATTATTTGACTCAGTTGCACCAGAGGTAAAAACAATTTCTTTTTCGTTAGCATTTATAACGTCAGCAACTTGATTACGGGCAATTTCAGTTGCTTCCTCAGCCTCCCAGCCATATTGGTGGCTACGAGAATGCGGGTTACCAAATTTCTCAAGGAAGTAAGGCTTCATCGCATCAAAAACCCTTGGGTCAAGCGGGGTGGTTGCCTGATAGTCCAAATATATTGGTTTTTCAGGGGTTTTGGTGATTATTCCAGTGTCGCAATTTACAACCTTTAATGCCATTTAAGTGTGTTTTAATTAAAGTCTAGAAGTCAAGAAGTCTATAGGTGGAAAGTCATTTTTAGACATTTTGACCTCTAGACGCAAAGACCTCAAAACTAATCCTTACTAATTTAGTAGGGTATATAATGTAAACTCAATTCATATACAAGAGGAAATATTAAAAAATCAGCAGATTTTAAGGAGTTTCGTGATAATGGTTATCATTAATTGTTTATTAAGCATTTGAATGTAAAATGAGTATGGAATAATAACAATTATGATGCGTCAGATAAAATTACAGGGGCAACTGCAAACAGCAGGCTATGATGCAAGCAAAGAATTTCGGGCGCTTGCTGGCAAAATAGCAAAACAGGCTGCAACAGTTGAAAATGCTTGGAAAGAGCAACAACTATCAGCTCTTATTAATAAGATTGATGCGGAAGATAATGCTCAGATAGGAGTGAATGGTTTTAGCAAAAGTTATAAAAAATTTCTTAAAGAAGCTGCTGAAATATTAGATGTAAAAAAAGTAGAATTACAGAAACAGTTTTCAGGTATTTATGATGAAGCATTAAATGAATTGAAAGCGACTATAGAAGCCAAAGAAACCCCTCAAGCTAAGTTAGAAATCCCTAAAAAAGATCCAGTTCTAAAATCAAGCTCAATATCAAGTGATGGTAAGCTGATCATTGAATTTTATGAGGATGAGCACCAAAATCAAACCTGCGTAATAAAAGAGAAATATCCAGAATTATTCACAGAGAATAAAGTGGATTATAAAATAGGCAAAGAGTCTGGTGCAAAAGTAAGTGCTGAACTTGGATATATCAAATATGAATTTGATATAATGAATGATAACCAGCCTAAGGATGTTGGAGAGGCAATACTTGAAGGTTTTGATAATTTAAGGAGTTATGCAAGAGAAGTTGTAAAAGAAAAAAATCAGAAAAAATTTCCCAATCTGAACGATAGTGAAACTAAATTTGTTCAAGACGCAGTAAATAAAAGATATAATTCAAATATTACTTTAACACCAAATGCTGAGTTTTTTACTGAGTCAGGAACTGTTGAAATTCCAATAACATCTCCAGAAGCTAATCCTTTTCAGAAAATAGCGCAGGATATTTTTAATACACAAAAAAGTTCGTTTCCAACCGCAGAGGGTATTGGCAACAGAATAGCTAATCCGAATTCTATTCCAGCACAGGAATTGGAGGAAATGAAAGAAAGACATAAAGTGCTAATGGCAAACGAAGGTATAATACGAGATATAAGAGCTAGTTTAGATACAGAAAATTTTGATTTTGCAAAATGGGTTCAAGATAACTTTAATAAAAATGACGAAGCAAGGCAGACTGTTTTAAAGATAATTATAGGCTCTGATGATAAGGGTAGAAGTAACAGGCTTCTTGATGAGATGATAAAATACACGACTAATGAAGATTTAAAAGAATTTATTACAACTGAAAGGAAAAAAGAGGCTGATATTTCCACTCCTTTTATTCCTGATTATGCAAAAACTTCAATAGATATAGGGCATGTAGATTACTCGGAGTCAGCATTTAATAATATTTTTCAAACAACATACCTTAATCTGGATGGTTCCGCTCAGCAAAGGAATCTTTTCTTGGAGCTTGCAGGCGGCACAATTGAAAAAGAAAAATTTATAAAATTAGCAAAACAGGCTTTAAATGGCACTAGTTCAGCTGGAGTTAGTGAGGAAAAACTCTCAGGACTGGCATATAAAATAATAAATAAAGAGTTAACTGATAATAACCTCAAAAAACGTTTTCAGGAAGCCTATATCTATAATGAAGTAAATGGTATCACTCAGCCGAAATATCTTATTGATAGTGTCTCTAGTGATTTAACTCCTGTAGAAAAAACACTGTTTAAAAAGCTCATTGATGTAGCAGATGGCACAAAGGATGAAAAAACTCAAATAGATGAAATAAGCCCTAAAGAGCGAAATGCTTTAATAAAAATTGGCAAAGATATGCTTTCTTCTAATGTAAAATCAGCTAACGATATTGACTTAGAGCTTTTTGCAAAAGCAACATACGGTAGTTATTATTCTCCAGAAAAACTAACAGAACTCCAAAATAAATTAAACAAAAAATAGATGAGGTTACAATGCGTCAGATAAAATTGCAGAGGCAATTTCAAGAGGTAGATGAAACAAGGTTGAGGCAGTTCAGGGCTGCCTATATAGTGAATGAAATAAATGGTGGTAATTTACGACCAGAGCTTGAAAATGCAGTTAAGGATGTTCTTACAGACTATGAAAAAACGCTGTTTAAAAAGCTTATTGATGTTGCAGATGGTGAAGATAATGAAAAGTCAAACAGGTCACAAATCAATACTGATGAGCTTAGGGCGCTTAATGCAATAGGTACTAAGATTTTGGAAGCTGAAGTGAAATCAGTTGATGAGCTGGGTACAACCCTAACCGACTTTGCAAAAGTAGTTTACGGTACTGAATATTCTGATGAAAAACTAACAGAACTCAAAGAAAAATTAAACCAGAGGTAAATTACCTATACTCTGGCATTGTGTAACCCTTGGGTGAAGCGGTAAATATCTCGCAACCGTCTTTGGTAACGCCTATTGAATGCTCAAATTGCGCTGATAAAGACTTATCACGGGTTGTAACTGTCCAGCCATCGGCGGTTGAAAGTATGGTGTCATATTTCCCAATATTTATCATCGGTTCCACAGTGAAGAACATACCTTCTTCTAATATTATCTTTTTGTTTGGCTCATCACGATAATGCACAACATTTGGTGTAGTGTGAAATATTTTCCCTAACCCATGCCCGCAATAATCACGCACCACACTATAGCCATGTTTCTCTGCATAGGTTTGAATTGCATTGCCAATATCCCACAGGGTTGAACCTGCCTTTACCGTCTCAATGCCTTTCATGGTGGCTTCATAAGTAATTTGCGTCAGTCGTTTTGCTTTGATGGGAACTTTATCACCCACCCAGAACATGCGGCTGGTATCACCATGCCAGCCATTAACTATAACAGTAACATCAATATTTACTATATCACCATCATTGAGTTTTTTATCTGATGGAATTCCGTGGCAAACCACATGATTTATAGAAGTGCAGATAGATTTCGGAAACCCCCGATAGCCAAGCGGGGCAGGGGTGGCGCCAGCCTTTATAATCTCATTATGGCAAAGGTCATTAAGTTCATTAGTAGTAACACCAGGCTGAACATGGGGCGTAATAAAATCCAGAATTTCGGCAGCAAGTTTGCCAGCTTTTCTCATGCCAAGAAAGCCTTCCTCGCCGTGTATTGCTATTCCGTCCTTGTTTGTATTCATCAGCGTATAAGAATTTTAGAGTTTAAGAGTATAAAAATAAACAGATGAAAAGCAACTTAAACTCTGATACTCTCAAACTATTATACTCTATAAATAGATACATGAGAAATCATAAATATGTAAGGGTTTTTGTAAATGAAAACCTAGGAAACCAGAAAAATATTACGCTGAACAGGGAAAAAGCGCATTACCTTGTTTCTGTTATGCGCTATAAAACAGGCGATAGGCTCTATATTTTTGATGGTGAAAGCGGTGAATATGAAGCTGAGATATTTAACGCATCAAAGAATGATTGCAGCCTGAATATTTTGAGTAAAGTTCGTGAATTCCACTGCTCACCTGATGTTATGCTGTGTTATGCACCAGTGAAAAATGTTAAGAGCGAATATATAATTCAAAAAGCAACGGAGCTGGGCGTTGCCGTTGTGCAGCCGATGATAACTCAGAATACTATAAAAACTGGTGCAAATACTGAGCGTTATAAATTAATAGCGGAAGAAGCAGCCGAACAATGTGAGCGTTTGGACGTGCCTCAGATAAATGAAATAATTGAATTAAAAAATCTTCTGCCGCAACTGGCTGAATATAATATCCTATTCTGCGATGAGTCGGGGCAGGGTGTTCCCATTTCGTCATTGCGAGCGAATGCGAAGCAATCCATCCTAGCGAGCGATACTCAAAGTCCGATGGATTGCTTCGTCGCTGACGCTTCTCGCAATGACGAAACAATTCCCCCTCTCCCACATACGGGAGAGGGTTGGGGTGAGGGCAAAAACTCAACTCTCACCACTCAGAAATGGGCGATCCTTATCGGCCCAGAAGGTGGGTTTTCCAAAACTGAAATTGAACAGATATATAAACTCAAAAATGTTTTTGGTGTTGGTTTGGGACCTCGCATACTGCGTGCTGACACCGCAATTATAACCGCGCTTGCCCTCTGGCAAAATTATTTCGGTGATTTTAATATATCACCAGAGTTCAGGGGCTGATAATCAAATTTACGTAACTTCACCAGCCCTATTTTTTGCAGGCGTGAAAGTATGGTAGAGCGCAGAACCATAAGCCCATATTTTATAACTTTTACATGGCTTATTTCATCGCCATAAAAAGTTGGAACGGCAACTTCCACTATTTTAAATTTATTATCTGCTAATTGTATTATTATATCGGGCACA
>DQGZ01000109.1 GCA_003531345.1 Alphaproteobacteria bacterium
AGTAGGCATTAGCATATTTGAGTATCCCAGAGTAGTAGTGAGAATCTTAAGCGGTAACGAGATAACCAATTGATTTATAAAGATAAACTTGTTGCAAAATGTGTTTTTGAGAAGATTTTGTCACCAGTTATCTTCCTAAAAGAAAATTTACAAATTTTTGTCCTCTAATTTAATATTATATTTCTGAAGGTTAGATAAAATATGATGACCCCTTCGGTGGAAGAGTAGTTATTATTACTAGGGATTTTAGTAATTTAAACTTTACTATTTGATATATTTCCTTTGATATAGTAAACTATACATTACTATACATACATTTATATGGCCAATTTATTATTTGGTAATGTTTATTATAAAGATATCTTCGCTGGTGTACTAAGACAAGAGCCCGGTGAGCGTTACAGCTTTACCTATGATAATTCTTATCTGGAATCCCAGCATTCCTCTATTGCACATACTTTGCCAAAAAGGAAAGAAGCTTATATTTCTGAAGCTGGATTACACTCTTTTTTTGATAATCTGATTGCTGAAGGTTGGCTTGAGAGCGCACAAGCCAGATTATTGGGCAAACGCTCCTGGAAAAGATTTGAATTGCTTTTGGCATTTGGTAAAGACTGCGCCGGTGCGGTATCCGTTATTGATCCTGACCCAACAAGATTTTCTGCTAAGTCATTTAATAAGAATGAATTAAAAGAATTGGCAGTTCTAAAAAGCAAATCTTCACTATCGGGCGTTCAACCAAAACTTACTTTAGTAAAAGAAGTTAGAAAATACCGGCCTTCGAAAGCAGGCGAAACAAGTAATTATATTGCAAAATTTCCTTCCGATAGCATCGCTGATATTGTTGAGAATGAATACCTAACTACATTAGCATGTAAAAAACTGCTGCCTAATGAAACTTTTGTTGAAATGTTCATAAAGAACCTGGGTGATCTAGGCGAAAATGTTCTGATAGTAAAAAGATTTGATAGAGATGGTAAAGGGAACAAAATACATTTTGAAGAATTTTCTCAACTTTTGGATTATAATTCTGACCGAAAATATGACGCTTCCTATAAGGAGATGGCTGATTTTATTTACTCCAATAAATCATGCGTTCAAACAGAGGTTTTTAGATTGTTCCGTATAATTTTAGTAGGCATTTTGGTTGGTAATACTGATATGCATCTTAAGAATTTTGCTATGTTCCACACAGATCAGGGATTAAGACTAACCCCTATTTACGATCAGGTAGCTGCTGCTATATACCATCCAAAATACCAGGAACTGGCACTTAAGATAGGCACTACTAATTTTACAGTGGGCTCATTGAAGGATAAACATATTCGAATGTTAGCTAAAGAATTCAGTATTACAGACAAAATGCTCATGATGGCAATAGAGGAAATAAAGGGCAATTTAACTTCAGCAAAAGAAGCTATTTTGAAAGATAAGCATGGTTCTGAAAAATTAAAAAAACAAATAATAAATTTTATGGAGAAAAGATGGAACGGAACTTTCAGCTTGATTGGCAAGAAATTGTAACCGAAGCAATTAATCGCCGGAAGCAACAAAAGCTTAACCAGAAGCAATTAGCTGTTATTGCGGGAATCAGCCATCCAACTATAATCAAGTTTGAAAACTGTGATCCTAGCTTGAAGTTAGAATCTGCCTTTGCTATTTTAAAAGTACTGGGGTTAGTAAAGTAGTATACTAATTTTTTCAAAAAAATTATGTACACGAATATTATACTTCATTATCTATTCATAGGTTTATAAAATAGATATATGACAAATTTTCTACTAAAATCTGGAGTTATGCTAATGTTTATTGCAGGAGTTTTTATAGTAACTGCATTTTTTGTATTTGCATTCCTTTCAATTATTCTCCTTGCTCCTGGTTTTCTTTTGTATAATGCCGGGATCAGGAACCTATTTAATGCTCAAAGCTCATTTAATAATAAAGGTGTAAAAATAATAGATGTTACACCCGGATATACAGATAGTTTTGCTGATAAAAGTAAATCCTTAATAAAATCATGGATAAAAAAGCTTAGAGATTTTTTAAACAAATACGCTGACTGATAATAGTAATAAAGGAATTTTGCCGGCAAAGATTAAACATCTGTAGTTGTATTGGAATTCGGATATCCGTGAAGCAGGTGGTGACAGGGATGCCGTAACCGGCGGCACAAGAATACTTTCAGACTGGATAATCGTTCGCATCACCTGTAATGAAGGTGAGTCATTCCTTGACCAGATGATAAGCATGGTGGAAGGTGCAAAACGCCAGAAAACCCCGAACGAAATTGCACTCAGCATATTACTTGCTGCCATGACAATAATATTTTTGCTGGTTTGCGTTTCATTGATACCATTTTCAATATTCAGTGTGGATAGTTTCAACGGCAAAAGAAGGCAGATTGCCTTTGGTAAATGTCCATTTGTTTCACTTGCTGAAGCTAGGGAAATGAAGTTTCAGGCTAGGAAGCTGTTGGCACAAGGTTTTGACCCTGTTGAAAACAGACGCCAAACTAAGCTAGATAATCAGATAAGTAGTGAAAATAACTTTGAAGCTATAGCAAAACATTGGCACGAAAACAAAAAACACACTTGGGAACCAAAACACACTGAAAATATACTAAAACGCTTGGAAACTTATATGTTCCCAATAATTGGCAGAAAAGCAATATGTTGACATTTGAGTTTTGGAGTCAAAAACAAAGTGTATAATAGTTAAAGAAACGGAGGTTTTATGACTAATAGGCACAGGCTTAAAGATGAGCAATGGCAAGCGATTAAGGATGTTTTGCTAGGCAAGGAAGGGGACAAGGGGAGTCATATAAAGATGTTGATGCCAAAAAACTATTAAAGATGGTTTATTACTGTCCTCACAAGCAAAGCCAATAGACGCAAAAAGACTACAAGATATAATGGAAAGAATATCAGAAAAGAGTTTTAGAGAAATAAAATTAGAGTATATAAAAATAAAGTGCTTAAAAAATAAAGTGCTTACCCCCCCAGTGAAAGGAGGCTGAAGTGACTTACGTCAATTTGACTTTGAATTATAACACTTCAACTACAAATTTGTAATATTGCAATAGTATATTTATGAACATATTATTCTTAGGCACTGGTTATGTAGGTTTGGTTTCAGGCACTTGTTTTGCTGAACTGGGAGCTAATGTAACCTGTGTGGATATTGATGCTGGCAAAATAGAAAGCCTTAAAAAAGGCATTATACCAATTTATGAACCTGGACTAGAAGAGCTGGTTAAAAAAAATTATAAAAATAAGAAGCTTATATTTTCAGCTGATGTATCTGCAAGTATAAAGAAAGCTGATGTTATATTCATCGCAGTTGGCACACCGTCTGATAAGTCTGGAGCAGCTGACCTGACCTATGTTTTTGAAGTAGCAGAGTCTATCGCCAGAAATGCTAAAAATAATGTTCTGGTCATCACTAAATCAACTGTCCCTGTTGGCACTGGTGAAAAGATAAAGAATAAAATAAAAAAATTAAATCCAAAATTAAAATTCCATATTGCATCTAACCCAGAGTTTCTGCGTGAAGGCAGCGCTGTTTCAGACTTTATGAAACCTGATCGGGTAGTTATTGGGGTTGAAAGTGATTTCGCAAAGGAAATTCTGGCAAAATTATATAAACCATTAACTAAAAAAGCACCTTTGATTGTAACTAATCTAAAAAGTGCTGAACTGGCAAAATATGCAGCAAATAGTTACCTTGCCATGCGAATTGCCTTTGTTAATGAATTGGCTGATCTGTGTGATGTTTCAAATGCTAATATTGATGATGTTACCCATATAATGGGGCTGGATTTTCGTATTGGTAAGCATTATTTAAAATGCGGTCCTGGGTTTGGTGGTAGTTGTTTCCCTAAAGATACTCGGGCATTTTGCAATATTTCCAATAATTTCAACTCACCCTCAAAAATCATTGAAGCGGTTATAAATTCTAATGAGAACCATAAGTTAAAAATGGTTGAGAAAATTGTCAAAGCGGCTGGCAATAAGGTTAGGGGCAAAAAGATAGCTATCCTTGGCACAGCATTCAAAGCAAATACTGATGACATACGCGATTCTGCAAGTCTGGTAATAATTGAACAGCTGGCTAAAAAAGGAGGTGATTTAAGCATTTACGACCCCGAAGCACTGGAAAACACCAAAAAATATTTTGCTAAAACCAAAGGGCTTAAATTTACCAAATCTATTAAAGAGGCTGTTAATGGCGCAGTAGTAATTGTAATTGCAACTGAATGGCAGGAGTTCAAAAACCTAAAAAATATAAATAAAAACAGCACTATAGTAGATTTAAGAAACATTATTGGCAGCAGTAAAAACAAGATAGTAGGTTTAGGGAAATAATTTTTCGAAGAGTTTTTATTTTACACTCGTATATATTCATGAAGGGTAACCTTTAATTTAATAACTTTAAGAGGTGATTATGAAAAAACTCCTGACTTTAACTGCTATATTACTAACTGCAAACTTTGCCATGGCTACTGAAGAAGGTAGACAGCATGATGGTAAAGGTCCTCATCACGGCGGCAGACATGGCGGAATGATGTTCAAAAAAATTGATACTAATAATGACAACATCATTTCAAAGGAAGAGCATAATGCCTTCTCTGATAAAATGTTCCAGAAAATGGATAGCAACAATGACGGACAGGTTACTAAAGAAGAGGGCAAAGCTGCACGTGAAAAAATGAAGCAAAAGTGGAAGGAACGCAGAGAACACAGAAGAGAAAAAACTGAATAAATCTTTAATAGAGCTGTTACCATGTTTTGCCCTGATTACCAAAACCTGACTGATGAAGAATTGGCCTATCTGGTAAATCAGGGCGAGCATTCAGCTTTTGCGGTCTTAGTTAAAAGGCATAGTACAAAATTTTATGCTGTTGCCTTTAGAATGCTAAGAACAAGAGAGCAGGCAGAAGATATTGTTCAGGATTGTTTTTTAAAATTCTGGCAAAACCCTTCAAACTGGAACAGCAAAAAGGGGGTTAAATTTACCACATGGTTCTATCGGGTAGTTATTAACAAGTGCTATGATGCGCTAAAAAAATCAAAGGAATTAAGACTTGATGAAAATTTTGATATTGAAGATGAAACAAAAAATGCAGAAAAAATGATAGATGAAGAAAAAAGGGATAGAATTTTAAATAATGCTTTTTTAGTTTTAAGTAAAAAGCAGAAGACCGCCATTGCCTTGTCATTTATTGAAGGAGCAAAAAATCAGGAATCAGCTGAGATAATGGGGTTGAGCCTGAAAGGTTTCCAGTCATTATTAATGCGTAGTAAAGTTGCATTAAAGGAAAAATTCTTACAATCAGGGGGCATTTATGGATAAGTTTGATAAATTAATTGATAGAATAAAAATAGAACCACATAAAGCAAGCCTTGCAGATGATATAATTTTAAAGGCAAGCAGGTTACAGCAAAAAACCACTGAAAGCTTTATTACTATTTTAAAAAATCTTTTTATTGAATTATTAAACCCCAAAATAGCCTTATCTTTCACCGCTTTAGTAATTGCAGTATTTTGGGTTGGATTAAATTCTTCAACCACTAATGGTGGTAATGATGTATCTGAAAGTGCTTTTGTAATTGAGGAAATTTATTATGCGGGGTTGTAAATGAACAAAAAGGTTAAAATAATTCTACTTATATCAATTGCACTAAACCTGCTTTTTGTCAGCTTTCATCTGGGCAGAGTTTTAGGTTTTGTTAAACCACCCCGTCCTAATTTCAAGGAGATTATGCACAAAAGAGAGCAGGACGTAATATCAGTTTTGCCACCTACAAAGCAGGAGCTTGCCTTACAAAGCTTTAACAACCTAAGAAGCCTCCGAAAAAGTAATTTTCTGGAGATAAGAAAACAGATGCGTGCTGTGGAACAAACTGTCATCCAGAGAAAATTTAATAAAGAGGCTTTTTTAAATGAGATGACCAAACTTAATTATACATCAAATATGATGCGTGAAAGATCTAACTTAGAGATAGCAGAATTCTTGAGTAAACTCACCAGAAAAGAGCGCATTGCAATTGTAGCTAAAACAAAACAACAAATGCGGATGTTTAAAAAGGTAAATAGCTCAACAAAACAGGATTAGTGTAAGAATTGAAAGCATTGCGCTATATTAGGGTGTATTAGTTAAGAATTAATCTGACATTGTTGCTTGAGGATAGTCTGAACTTTAATCTTAACTTCCCTTAAATTCATTTTACAAAAACCCTATCAAAGATAAAGTCTACCTGCTTAGTATGGTATGCAATATCAAACATTTCTTCAAGTTCTTTGTGAGTAATTTTATCCGTAACTTCGCTGTCTGACTTTAATTCGGTTAGGAAGTCTTTACCCTCTAACCAGACCTTCATCGCATTGCGTTGAACTAATTTGTAGCTATCTTCACGAGAAACTCCTTTTTGCGTTAGCAATAAAAGTATGCGTTGTGAGTTACTTAATCCGCCGAGTTTATCTAGATTCTTCTGCATATTTTGTGGGTAAACAATTAGCTTCTCCATCATTGATTGTGCACGTACTAAGGCAAAATCAAGCGTTACTGTTGCATCTGGCGCTATCATGCGTTCAACTGAACTATGGGAAATATCACGCTCGTGCCATAGCGCAACATTTTCCATCGCTGGAATAACGGACATTCTGACTATTCTTGCTAAGCCGCAAAGATTTTCGGATAAAACTGGGTTGCGCTTATGTGGCATTGCGGAACTGCCTTTCTGACCTTCAGAGAAAAACTCCTCCGCCTCGTAAACTTCGGTGCGTTGCAAGTGACGCACTTCCGTTGCTAAGCGCTCAATTGAACTTGCAATAACGCCAAGAACTGAAAAATAATAAGCATGCCTATCACGAGGGATTATTTGGGTTGATACTGGCTCAATTTCTAACCCTAATTTTTTGGCAACATATTCTTCCACACGTGGGTTGATGTTAGCGAATGTGCCAACCGCGCCAGAAATTGCACAAGTTGAAATATCCTTTTTAGCGGTAAGAAGTCTTTGTTTACAGCGCTCAAACTCCGCATAGTAACCAGCAAGTTTTAAACCAAAAGTTACTGGCTCTGCGTGTATTCCGTGGCTACGCCCAATCGTTAGCGTATTTTTATGTTCAAAAGCACGTTTCTTTAGTGTTTCAAGCAACTTATCTAAATCAGCCAACAATAATTCTGACGCCTGTTTTAATTGCACTGAAAAGCAGGTATCAAGTACGTCTGAGCTAGTCATGCCTTGGTGAACAAACCTAGAATCTTCACCAATGAAAGTTGCAAGGTGAGTTAAAAACGCAATAACATCATGCTTGGTTGTGCGCTCAATTTCATCAATCTTTGCGGTGTCTTCAGGCGTGAAATGGGTTGGTGCATTTTTAGCAATATTTTCTGCTGATGCCTTTGGTATCATACCAATTTCAGCCATTGCCTCACAGGCAAAAACTTCAATATCACGCCAAATTTTAAAGCGGTTTTCTGGCGTCCAGATGTCCGCCATTTCTTTTCTGGTATAACGTGGGATCATAAGTCAGATGTCAGGTCTAGGTTTCAGGTGCTAGTTTATAAACATTTGTATTTCTGAGCGCAAGCAGAGAATAACGTCAAAAATATTAGACCTATTTCACCCCCTTTCCTCCCCGTCATTGCGAGCTGATTTACTCCCTTAAATTTATCTGAAGCAGGGGGGGGATGTAGAATGTCTATTGCAGAACATAAAGCTGTTATGGTAAAATCTGAACTCTAAAACTATAAAGAAAAATCAATTAGTTTAATATAACGCCTTGCAAGAACTGATCAGCCATTGAGCGAGCACGCACTTTAGCGGCATCAACCCCTCCTGGGCCTTTACTCAGGTCATCACCCATTGTGTCTAATATTGAAAGATATAGGTTCTCCTCTATGTCCTGCTCCTGATCCTGCATGAAGTTAACACACTCACTTGAGAGAAAACCTCTCAAAGCATCAAATATTTTCATTACTCCATCTTTATCAGCGTTTATGCGTATTTCTATAGTATAAGGTACGGGATTAGCATACTCACAAAATGCCAAGTCACTTTTTTCACAGTTATTTATTGAGAACACCCGCTTAAAGCCATTTTTCTCAAGAGCCTGAGTTACCCTGTCCATTAGGTCTATCTTGTTGAAACTTTCCTTACAGTCAAAACCTATTTCAATATATGGTCTACCATCAGTTCCCACTATATGTTTTGAATAAAATTCAATTATTTTATTCTTGTCTTCTGGGAAATGAACCTTTGCCAGACAGCGATAACCAGTTGAAGTGTGGTAAACAGCATCAAAGCCAGATTTACCATTGTATTTTTTATAAGCCCCCATATATCAAACCCCTATTTATTCATTGCGGAATACCTTTCCTAGTTATGTAAATAATCCCCCTGATTATTTACATTTTTAAGGTAAATTAAAATTTCTATTTAAATTTACCCTTTGGTTCATTATACAGCATAATTGTTAATATTTCATTACAAAGGTTAACAGATTATTAATTCTATAAAATAAGTATAAAATTTACATGAAATTAATTTTATACTTATAAAACAATTAGTTAGGTGAATAAAGCTACAAATAACACTTAATTTAGCGAAAAATGAGGGTTTTTTTAACTTTTTGTTAA
>DQGZ01000045.1 GCA_003531345.1 Alphaproteobacteria bacterium
TATTTTATTCTATGAAAATGGCAGCGCAAATAAAACAAAAATCAACTGAAGAGCTTAGTTACAGGCATTTCCTTGACGTGAAAGACCTAGATGCCAATGAAATTGGCTGGATATTACGCACGGCAAAAGATATTAAATCTCTACAGGACCTCGGCGGACACAGAAAATATCTGGCGGGAAAGCAACTGGCAATGATATTTGAAAAATCATCTACCCGAACACGCATTTCGTTTGAAGTTGCAATGAACCACTTGGGCGGTAACGCCTTATATCTAAGTGGCAAAGACTCCCAGATAGGCAGAGGTGAGCCGATAATGGACACGGCAAAGGTACTCTCTCGTTATGTTGACATGATAATGATACGCACTTTTGAGCATACAAAACTGGAAGAGCTTGCCAATCATGCAAGCGTTCCCGTGATAAACGGACTTACTGACGCCAGCCATCCCTGCCAGATAATTGCTGATATCCTAACTGTTGAAGAAAGTTTGGGCAGTATAAAAGGTAAAAAAATAGCATGGTTCGGGGATGTTAATAATGTACTAAATTCATGGATAGAGGCAGCCGATATACTAGGTTTTGAGCTTCGTATTGCCGCACCAAAAGAGCTTACCAAAAAAATTAAATTCAAAAATAATATCAAATATTTTGAAAAAGCGGAGGATGCCGCAAAAGGCGCTGATGTAATTACCACTGATACATGGATATCAATGGGGGAAGATGAAGAGAACAAGGCAAAAAAAAATAAGCTTAAGCCTTATCAGGTGAATAAAAAACTCATGGCACTGGCAGCTAAGAACGCAATTTTCCTGCACTGCCTGCCCGCCCACAGGGGGGAGGAAGTTACCGCAGATATAATTGACGGCAAGCAAAGCAAAATATATGACGAAGCAGAAAACCGCCTGCACGCACAAAAGGCTATAATTCTCTGGTGCTTCAAGGTGGATAAACTTTAGAAGAGTGCTGGTAGTTAGTAGTTAGTTGTTGGTTAGTTAGACACTGTATCCCATCTCCCTATGGGGTGAACAATAAAATTGTTCACGGTTAGGGTGTGGGCGTAACAAGGCATTACATGATATTCATATGCAGCAGGAAGTAACATCAGAAAAAAACGATATATTCTCAGTATCTCAGATATCAACATTGATACAAGGCACGCTGAATAAAAACTTCAGTAATATCAGGGTAAAAGGTGAAATTTCAAGCCTGAAACGCCATTCATCTGGGCATATATATTTTGACCTGAAAGACGAGCAAGGCAGTGTATTGAACGCCATCTGCTGGCGTGGCACAGCAAGTAAGATAAAAATACAGCTTGAACACGGGCTGGAGGTTATTGCAAAAGGAAGCATCACCACCTACCCGCAGCGCTCAAATTATCAGATAATCATTTCAGATGTTGAGGTTGAGGGTGTTGGCGCATTAATGAAACTACTTGAAGAGCGCAGACAAAAGCTGTTGGCTGAAGGCCTGTTTGATATGGAGCGCAAGAAACCCCTGCCCTTTTTGCCACAAGTTATTGGCGTTGTTACCTCCCCCACTGGGGCGGTTATCAAAGATATTCTGCACCGTATAAAAGACAGATTTCCCTGTAATGTAATATTATTTCCTGTATCAGTACAGGGTGAAGGAGCCGCGCAGCAGGTGAGTGAAGCTATCAGATTTTTTAATGATATTAATGAGAATTCCAGCATTACCAAGCCTGATATATTGATAGTTGCACGAGGTGGTGGCAGCCTTGAAGATTTATGGGCATTCAATGAGGAAATAGTGGTTCGTGCCGTTGCTGAAAGCTCAATACCAATAATTTCAGCCGTTGGTCACGAAACAGACACCACCCTTATTGACTTCGCCGCAGACAGGCGCGCCCCAACCCCAACAGCTGCCGCAGAGATGGCAACGCCTGTAAAGTCAGACCTGATAACAACTATACTTGATCTCAAAAAACGCAGCTTCAACGGTATAAAAAGGTATATTGAAAATTTCAGGCGGGTAGTTGATGCACTGTCAAAAGGCCTGATTTCACCAAAACAGGTATTAGAAAATTACGAACAACGGCTTGACGACTTGAAAGAGCGCATAAACCTGAGCATCAATAAATCAATAGACCAAAAACGCAGAGACCTTGCCAATATTCGCCTCAATAGAGGTTTAATTGAAAAATTTCTGGCGGATAAAATAAAGGAGCTAAGCCTTTATAAGCCCCTACTGGAAAGCTACAGCTATAAAAATGTCATACAGCGTGGTTATAGTGTTTTAAGGCTTTCTGATGGCAGTATTGCTAGGTCAGTTTCTCAACTTTCAGCAGGAACGGTTTTTGAGTTGGAATTGAGTGATGGTAAAAAGAACGCAGCCATATTAGATGGTGGCAAACCTGTAAAGCCTACAAAGAATCAAGCGCCAGCAGGCCAAAAAAAACAGAAAAGCGAAACAACGCAAAACAGCCTGTTCTAAAAGTTAGATATTAGAAGTTAGATTTTAGGTTCATTCGAAGTCTGGTATCTATAGCTAACTCACTTTAGCTGCAATACTGCAACCAAAAGTAATTTTACTATACATTTTTAGGTATTGATAATAACACTGGAACTGTTATTGAGGCGTTCATATATTGACTATAATTTTAGGTTCAAAACATTTCTGAGCTCTTATATTATGCGGTTATGGTGGAACTGGTAGACACGCAGCCTTGAGGTGGCTGTGTCGCAAGATGTGGAGGTTCAAATCCTCTTAACCGCACCAAAATACTAAAAAAACTGGAAATTACTCATCCATGTAAAATAACATCAGGCAAGGGGTTAAGGCGTGGTTGGAAGTGAGATTATATGAAACTGCATCACCATTTTCATCAGTATCATTGCCCCCACCTGAAAACGATATGCAGTCTGTTGCTGGTGAATTGCTGAATGAAACCAGATTGCCCTTACCTGCCGCGCCATCATCCAGCTTGCTGTCTATACTGAAGGCATCCTGAGGGGATATTGCACCAACATTTGGCGCATATACAGTGCCTGACACGCCACCAAATATTATTGCGTTCTTGCTGTAATTTTTCTGAAAAACATTTTGATAGCTGGAGACCTGAAAGGCAGCGCCAGAAAAGCTTGCTTTGGGAATGTTATTACCTGGGGAAGTATAGCTGATATAAGAGAGGTCCAACAGAAAGACCTTAGAGAGCTTCAAATGCTCAAACACTCTGCCCGCCTCAAAATTATCACTCGCATAGGAGATCACCTCATCGCCGTCACCATTGCCAGTGCCAGCTGATGCCCAATAACTGGTGGCATTTTTAATATCACCAGGGAACGCATTATATTTCAGCTTAAAATTATTAAATGATGAGCGGAATTTGTTAATATCATTAATAACCGCCTGTCTTTTACTTTCTTCCACCAGCTCTTTGCCCATGAACACCCCAGCAAAAACCAGCCCTATCACCACAATAATAATAGCGGCTTCAACCATGGTGAAGCCCTTATGCCCAATTCTCATATCTCTGAAATTTTAGTGCCTAGACACTGTTATTAAACTATTTAATTAATTGTTATAGTCAAAAAATGCTAAATACCAGACAGAAAGCGTAGCTTATCAATGACGGTTATGGTTACGAAATAAGTCTATTCCACCGTTACACTTTTCGCCAGATTTCTCGGCTGGTCAACATCCGTGCCTTTATGAACGGCTGTGTGATACGCCAAAAGCTGAACTGGTATTGAATATATCACAGGTGATATGATTGATTTTATGTTCTCATCACCCTCTAAGCTTGGCATTTCAATATATTTATAACATACATCCTTAAGCTGCGAGATGGAGTGTTTATCACCTATTAAAATTATCTTCCCTCCGCGCGCTGCTATTTCCCTGATATTTGATGCACTTTTTTCAAATAATTCATCATTAGGTGCAATGGCTATTATCGGGAAATTCTCATCAATCAAGGCAATGGGGCCGTGTTTAAGCTCACCGCTGGCATATGCCTCTGCATGGATATATGATATTTCCTTAAGCTTTAATGCCCCTTCCATAGCAATAGGGAATGATACACCCCGCCCCACATACATAACATTTTTATAATTGCTAAGGTCTGCCGCCAGTTCCTCTATCTGTTTATCAAGTGCAAAAACATCAGAGATATAACTTGGCAATTCCATCAATGATTTTGTGGCAGCATTTATTTTATCCTTATCCTCTGGTTTTTTGTGCAGTGCTATCTGTAATGCCAGAAATGCCAGCGTAACTAATTGCGTGGTGAATGCCTTGGTTGAAGCAACGCCTATTTCTGGCCCGCTATATATGGGCAATATCAAATCACTCTCCCGCCCGATGGAGCTTTGCACTACATTCAAAACTGAAACTATTTTCTGCCCAGCCAGCTTGCAGTATTTAAGTGCTGCCAAGGTATCAGCCGTTTCACCAGATTGTGATAAAAAAACTGCAATACCATTCTTCGGTAATACTGGTTTTCTATAACGGAACTCAGATGCAATTTCTGCAACCGCTTCTACACCTGCTATGCGCTCCAGCCAGTAAGTTGCGGTTAAGGCTGCATAATATGATGTGCCGCAGCCAACCAGTGTAATTTTGGATATATTTTTATAATCAATATCCGTTTTAGGAAAATTAATCTCAGAAGTAACTGGGTTATAATAGGCGTGGATATTGTCGCCAATTACTGTGGGCTGTTCAAATATCTCCTTCTGCATGAAATGGCGGTAATTTTCCTTGCCGATAGAAATGGCAGAAAGTGATGAGATGGTTATTTTACGTTCAACTTCCCTGCCCTGTTTATCTGTGATTTTTACAATGTCTTTTTTTATTTCTGCAACATCGCCTTCTTCAAGGTAGCATATCCTGTTAGTTTCAGTTGCTAAAGCTAAAGCATCAGAGGCGATATAATTCACCTTATCACCATAACCCACTACCAGTGGCGCACCATGGCGAGTGGCGATTATAAAATCTGGCTCATCTGCAAATATAACGCCTATCGCATACGCCCCTTCAAAACTTGCGATTGCCTTTTCAACTGCCTGTTTTTTACCCAAACCACTATCAAGCAAACTGGTTATAAGCACTGGTATAACTTCCGTGTCTGTATCACTTACGAATTTATAATTTTTACTTTCAAGCTCCTTTCTAAGTTTCAGGTAATTCTCAATTATGCCATTATGCACAACGGCAACCCGTTCAGTTGCATGCGGGTGGGCATTCTTTTCTGACGGCACACCATGAGTAGCCCAGCGTGTGTGACCAATTGCTGTATTTCCCGTAATTTTATTTTCGTCTAAAACCCTTTCCAGATTTTTTATTTTACCTTCAGCACGGCAACGCTCAATTTTACCGTTATTCACAGTTGCCACACCTGCGGAATCATAACCACGATACTCAAGGCGCTTAAGCCCTTCAACCACTATTTCTGCAGCATCATTCCTGCCTGTTACACCAATTATTCCACACATAATTTTATATTTTTATTATCCTTGCCGTCATTGCGAGTACTTTTTCCACAGCAATTTAGAGAAAGTGAGTAACTAATTTATTAAGAAGTTAAAACTCTGTATCCCTCCCCTGCTTGCGGGGGAGGTTAGGTGGGGGTGACGTGA
>DQGZ01000194.1 GCA_003531345.1 Alphaproteobacteria bacterium
TAAATTATTAGAGAAACAGCCAAAAACCTTTAACCAAAGCACTTAATATTAGTTATTTTAATAAAATATACTAGTTTTGAAAGAACATAACAAACACGCTTAAGTACTTCACTATCTAATGTTTAATGATTATTTAGAAAAATTCTTTCGTTTTGGTGCAAAAATTCTGGCACGGGTCTTATATTCATGTGAATTTGAAGGTTTTCATAACATTCCTAAAACTGGTGCGGCGATAGTTATTGCAAACCATGTTTCATATGTTGATGGCTTGGTTTTAAATGCCGCATCAAAACGCCCAATGCGATTCATCATTGATGCTGATATCTATAACACAGCTGGGGTTAATTATTTTATGAAGCTTGATAGGGCAATTCCTGTTTCTCCTACTAAAGATAGTGTAAAGAAAATGCTGGAAACAGTTAAAGAGGCGTTGGATAACGGCGAATTAATTGCCATTTTTCCTGAAGGTATGATAACTTACACTGGAAATTTGAACCGCTTTAAATTCGGTATTGAGTGGATATTACAGAATAATAATGTACCAGTTATACCAGTTGCACTAATCGGCTTATGGGGTAGTATATTCAGCAGAAAATATCTGGACAGTAAACATAAATTCCTACCACGTTATTTTAGAAAAAAAGTAAAGGTAATATGTGGTAAACCAATACCCCATTCAAAAGCAAAGATACAATATATGCAGCGTGAGTTGATGAAACTTATCAGCGAAAATATTTAACCCTTAAAATCCGCTAGCTCCATTTTCATGCCAAATGGCAATTTTATTGCTTGATGAGATGAAAGTATAACTATTCCGTCTTGGTCACAAAAGGTTGCAATCATTTTTAATGTTATATCAATTATATCTTCATCAAGGTTGGTAAATGGCTCATCTAATAACCATATCTTGCTTTTCTTTATCATCAGTCTGGCAAGGGCGATGCGCCTCTGCCAGCCAGCGGAAAGTTCCTTTACTTTCGTGCCTAACATTGGTTCAAGTGCAAAATATTTTATCACCGCATCCAAGGTTTCCCTTCTATTTACCAATGCTGCAAAGAATTTTAAATTTTCCAGTACAGTAAAATCCTTATCAAGAGCATTCTTATGACCTAAAAAATTGAGTTGTGAATGGTATCGTGAAATGTCCTCACTAATTTCAAAATCATCGAAAAAGATAAAACCATAACGTGGGCGAATAAGCCCAGCAAGTATTTTAAGTAAAGTAGTTTTACCACTGCCATTTGCCCCACGCAACGCAAGCAAGCTGCCTTCATTCATAGTAAAGCCAATATCAGTAAAAAGTTTTTTACCGTTAAAATCATGTGTGATATTTTGGAATGAAAAGAGCATATTAAAACAAATCAGAGTGAGAGCCAGTTCTTACTAATACTAACTCATTACCTTCTATTTGATAGACTAACAACCAATCTGGTTCTATGTGGCATTCCCATAAGCCATCCCAATCTCCTGATAATTTGTGAGGTTTGCATTTTAGTGGGAGGGGTTTTTCATTGATCAATAAATCAATCAATTCTACAATTTTTATTTTGGATTTACCTCTTTTAAAAACCAGCTTTAAGTCTTTTTCAAACTTTTTTTTAGTTTTAAGCTCAAGCATAAGTTAAAATTTAGACATCAATTCATCAAGAGAAGAATATTTGTTAAGTTTTTTATCCTTTATCGCCTTTACCGTTTCTTTATTCGGAATTTTAAGTTCAAAAGGTACGCCCTTGTTTAAAATAAGCTGCTTATAAAACAAACTAATAGCTTCGGAGTGCGAAAGCCCTATAGCTTTAAGTATTTTTTCAGCCATTTTTTTAACATCTGGCTCTACCCTTGCGTGTAATGTTGCTGTTTTTGACATATTTTTATCTTTTTTAAATTTCGCTACATTGTATCACTTTTGTGCTACAAGTGCAACTGCAAAAACTGTGATATTTTGGAAACTGAATAACATTATTAAATTATTGTTAACGAAGAATTAACCTCTTGAAGTATATAAGTTCCCTGCAAAGTTGTAAATTGATACTAATAAAATATTAAATATAGATCATGAAAAATTCATTCGGCGCACAGAAAACATTAAAATCATCAGGTAAAGATTATAAATATTTTTCGGTAAAAGAGGCAGCTGCAAAAATAGGGTTTGATTATACAAAGCTTCCCTACTCTCTTTTGGTATTGTTTGAAAATATGCTTCGCTTTGAAGATGGCGTTAGTGTTAAAAAAGAGGATGCTGAAGCATTTAAAGAATGGCTGAATAGCAAAGGTAAAAAAGAGCACGAAATTGCCTTCCGCCCTTCCCGTGTGCTGATGCAGGATTTTACAGGTGTGCCAGCAGTGGTTGACTTGGCGGCGATGCGTGATGCAATGAAAAATCTGGGTGGTAATCCTCAAAAAATCAACCCGTTAGTACCTGTTGACTTGGTGATAGACCACTCCGTAATGGTTGATAAATACGCAACTAACAGCGCATTCAGTGAAAATGTTGCGTTAGAAATGGAACGCAATATTGAGCGCTATAAATTCCTAAAATGGGGGCAAAAGGCTCTTAAAAATTTTCGCGTAGTACCACCTGGAACTGGCATTTGCCACCAAGTTAATTTAGAATATTTAGCCAAAGTAGTTTGGACAAATGATGAAGGTTACGCCTACCCTGATAGTTTAGTTGGCACTGATTCCCACACTACAATGATAAACGGCTTAGCGGTGCTAGGCTGGGGAGTTGGCGGTATTGAGGCGGAAGCGGCAATGCTTGGGCAACCAATTTCAATGTTAATTCCTGAAGTGGTTGGGTTTAAAATTACTGGCAAAACTAAAGAGGGTGTAACCGCAACTGATGTTGTTTTAGTGGTAACACAAATGCTCCGTAAAAAAGGCGTGGTAAATAAATTTGTTGAATTTTTTGGTAGCGGCCTTGATAATTTATCACTGGCAGATAGGGCAACAATTGCCAATATGGCACCTGAATATGGCGCAACTTGTGGCTTCTTCCCGATTGATGATGAAACAATAAAATATCTTAAAACTTCTGCCCGCCCTAGCGAAACTATTGAACTTACAGAAAAATACGCCAAAGAAAACGGCTTCTGGCGTGATAATTCAGACAGAGTTTATACTGATGTAATGGAATTAGATTTGGCAACAGTTGAGCCTTGTGTTTCAGGCCCAAAACGCCCACAGGATAGAATTGTGCTGGGTGATGTGAAACAGGAGTTTGAAAAGTTGCTGAGGGAGCAGGGCGTTGGGTAAAGTTATAACGGCTTGCAACATATAACGAGTTATGGTATAGTATGCCAATAAGGTCATTTAAGGATAAGAGAGCTGAAGCTATTTGGAACTTAGAACAAGTAAAATCTGTTTCTACTGATTTACAAAGGCAAGCTCTTAAAAAACCTAGAATGTTAAATAATTCTAAAACTTTAAATGATTTAAAAATTCCACCTTCAAACCACTTGGAGAAACTACTTGGTGATAGAAAAAATTTTTATAGCATCAGGGTAAATATTCAGTGGCGAATAGTTTTTAAATTTGATGATGGAGATTTTTATGATGTTGAATTTATTGATTATCACTAAACTAATAAAAACTAAATATGGCAAATAAATTAAAAAATATTCACCCTGGAGAAATTCTCTTTGAAGAATTTCTTGAGCCAATGGCAATAAGCCAGAATAAAATAGCCAGAGAAATAAAAGTTCCGCCTAGAAGAATAAATGAAATTATTCACGGCAAGCGTTCTATAACCTCAGATACAGCCTTAAGACTAGATAAATTCTTTGGATTATCAGAAGGCTACTGGCTTGGAATGCAAACAGATTATGACCTTGCAGAAACAAAGCATAAAATAGCTTCAGAACTAAAAAAAATAAATACTTTTAAGTTTAGCAAGAACCAAATTTATTCAAATTAATAATATTTAAGAACGCAAAACAAAGGTAAAAATGAAAAATATTATAATTAAATTCTTAAAAGGGGACATAAAACTCGTTATCACTTTTTGGTTTAGTTTCGTTGTTTCTAAATTACTCAATACGGCTTTAGACTTAACAGCGACTGAAGATGTGAAAATAAATCTACTAATCTTTATATTGGCACTAATTATACAAATATGCTTATGGGTAGCAACTTGGAGGAGCGCCTCAAATTACAAAGGTTACAAAGGCTGGTCTAGAGGAGCTAAGCTGATTACCGTTTTAGGAGTTATATTTTCAATAATAGAATTTTTGGCGTTAATTAGGAATTTTTTTAACTAAGATAAATTTTATATTTAAACTTAAATAAGAGGTTTTATGACAATCAATACAAACACTCTAACACACGGCGCAGTTGTTATAGCCGCAATTACCAGTTGCACTAATACATCAAACCCATCGGTAATGTTGGCGGCTGGGCTGGTGGCGCGCAATGCAGCTAAATTAGGCCTTAAAGCTAAACCTTGGGTTAAAACTTCACTTGCTCCGGGTTCTCAGGTGGTAACAGAATATTTAGATAAATCTGGTCTTCAGGCTGAGCTTGATAAAGTTGGGTTTAATTTAGTTGGTTATGGTTGCACTACTTGTATTGGTAATTCTGGCCCACTTAAAGATGAGTTTGAAAAAGAAATTAAAGACAAAAATCTGCTAGTTGCATCAGTGCTTTCGGGAAATAGAAATTTTGAAGGTCGTGTTCACCCGCTGGTTAAAGCCAATTACCTGATGAGCCCGCCGTTAGTGGTTGCATATGCAATTGCTGGTAGTGTGTTAATTGATATTGAAAAAGAGCCAATCGGAAAATCTGAGAGTGGTAAAGATGTTTATTTAAAAGATATTTGGCCAACAAATAAAGAAGTTGAAGAAGTGGTGAATAAATTTGTAACTGCTGAAATGTTTGCCAGCAAATATGCAGATGTGTTCAAAGGTACAAAAGAATGGCAAGAAATACCTGTTAGCGGTGGTGAAACTTACTCTTGGGAGAAAAGTACTTATATAAATAACCCGCCATATTTTGAAGGTATGCAGAAAACGGCAGGTAATAAATTAAGCAATATTTTAAATGCAAATATTCTTTCTATCTTTGCGGATTCAATAACTACTGACCATATTTCACCAGCAGGTAATATTTCAAAAACTTCACCAGCGGCGAAATTTTTAAATGAACAAGGCGTTGAAGCAAAAGACTATAATAGCTATGGCGCGCGCCGTGGTAATCACGAAGTTATGATGCGTGGAACTTTTGCAAATATCCGTATCAAAAATGAAATGCTCGGTGGCGTAGAAGGTGGCAATACCAAATTCATTTCAACTGGTGAGCAAATGAGTATTTACGATGCCGCAATGAAATATAAGGCAAATAATACTCCGCTAGTTGTATTTGCTGGTAAGGATTATGGAATGGGCAGTTCAAGGGATTGGGCGGCAAAAGGCACATATTTATTAGGTGTAAAAGCTGTAATTGCTGAAAGTTATGAAAGAATTCACCGCAGTAATTTAGTTGGTATGGGCGTTCTTCCATTATTATTCCCTGAAGGGGTAAACCGTACTACACTTGGTTTAACAGGTGATGAAGTGGTTAGTGTAAAAGGTCTAGAAAATGGCATTAAGCCAAAAATGCTTTTAGATATTGAAATAAAATTTAAGAGTGGTGAAGTAAAAAATTTCAAAGCTATTTGCAGAATTGATACTGAAAACGAAATTGAATATTACCTAAACGGCGGAATATTACACAAGGTAGTTAGGGATTTAGCAGCTTAGCTAAAAAATTACTGACACATTCTTTAAACAGGTTTTTAAATTTTTCGCTCTTCTGGGAAGGTTTTCTCAAGAAATGGGCTATTTATAATTCACCTAGGCGCATTCCAATAATGTATAGTTTCACCATGTATAATACTTCCTAATCTAAAAAATCTTTTTGTCTTTCAGATTCTAAGAAACTATTATAAACATCTTCTAATAAATTTATAATATTTACTTTTAGCTTTTATATATATTAAAACTAAGAAATTAATGAAAAGTTAATGTCCTTTGCTTTACTTAACAAATCATCTTCTGCTCGGGCGGGTATACTTAAAACCGCACATGGGGATATTGAAACACCTGTTTTCATGCCTGTTGGAACAGCAGCTACCGTAAAGGCAATGACCGTAGATGACCTACATAATATAAATGCACAGATAATACTGGGTAACACTTACCACCTTATGTTGCGCCCTGGCTCTGAGAGGTTAGAAAGGCTGGGTGGCTTACATAAATTCATGAACTGGAACAAGCCAATACTCACTGACTCTGGTGGGTTTCAAGTAATGAGTTTAAGCAAGATAAGAAAACTTACTGAACAGGGTGTAGAATTTCAAAGCCATGTTGATGGTACTAAATATATGCTTTCGCCAGAGCGTTCAATGGAAATTCAGCATCAGCTTGGTAGTGATATTACCATGATATTTGATGAATGTACGCCTTATCCAGCAACGCACACTCAAGCAAAAGAATCAATGGAGCTATCACTGAGATGGGCAGAGCGCAGTAAAAAGGCATTTAAACCAAGAGAGGGTTATCATCTATTTGGCATAGTGCAGGGTAGTGTTTATGAGGATTTACGGAAAATTTCTGCTTCGCAATTAAAAAACATTGGTTTTGATGGTTATGCAATAGGCGGGCTTGCCGTTGGAGAGGGGCAGGAAGCAATGTTCAAAGTGCTTGATTATATAACGGATGAACTACCTAAAGACAAACCACGTTATCTAATGGGTGTTGGTAAACCGCTTGATATATTAGGCGCAGTTGCACGTGGTATTGATATGTTTGATTGTGTGTTACCAACCCGTAATGCACGTAATGGGCAGATATATACCAAACATGGCGCTTTAAATTTAAGTAACGCAAAATTTGCAGATGATAACACACCAATTGATAAATACTCAAAACATAAGGCAGCAAACACATATTCTAAAGCCTATTTGCACCACCTTTTGAAATGTGACGAGATATTGGCGTCAATGTTGCTGACGCAGGTAAATTTGGGTTTTTACCTAGATATGATGGTAGAGATAAGGGAAGCTATAAAGCAAAATAAATTTCAGGAATATTATAATAATTTTGTACAGTTCTACAGCTACAGTTGATTAAACCTTGTTTATCCTGAAGCTATTGGCAATTACCAGTAGTGAGCTTGAACTCATTGCAATAGCGGCAATTAAAGGGGTAATAAAGCCAGCGAAGGCAAAGGGAACAGCAATAAGGTTGTAAGCCAGAGATAATATAAAATTTTCTTTAACAAGAATATCGGCTTTTTTTGCCGCCAGATAAGAAACAATAACAGGTTTTAAATTATCACCTTGAAAAACCATGTCAGCGGAATTCTGGGTAATATCAACCGCACTGGCTGGGCTCATTGAAACTGTTGCTGATGCAAGGGACGGTGCATCATTTAAACCATCACCTATCATTAGAATATCATTAT
>DQGZ01000022.1 GCA_003531345.1 Alphaproteobacteria bacterium
TGATTTTGAAAATCCAGATCACCTTAAGCCATCTTTAAAGGGGTTTACTTAAAAATAATATTATTACAGGAATTTGCAGGCTTTTGCGGATAAGCAACGGGCGAGCTTTGATCGTCTTAATTTTTAATATGAGGTAAAATGAACCTAACAACATTAGTAGGCCACGTAAATCAAAAACCAAAAAGGGAGTTTGATGAACATAATGAAGAAGTTACAAAAATTGTGATAGAAACTTCTGATGAATATTATACATGCGGGGGGAAATTTTATACCACCCCAAGACTACACACCTTTTATTTTACATATTATGGTGGATGGTTACCACCAATAAATTCAAGAGTAGCACAAAGTTTAGAAGTAGGGGATTTAGTTTCCATTTTGGGCTATATTGATTATAAAGGTAGGGATGAGTATTCTCCCAGAGTATTAATTGATTATCCTAAATTACAGGTTATCCATTTAAGAAAATTTTTTACCCCAGAACAATATAAAAGTAATTTAGAGCATGCGGATTATATGGCAAAACGTATGGCTAACAATTATGATTTATTCGATTCAAAACCAGTTCCATTAACTAAATTTGAAATAATGATGATGAAGGCGGATGAAGAGAATATGAGAAGATTATATATGAGAGACGATTCGCAAACCTTAAACTTATTAGAAGAGGAAAGGGTTTTTGGTATTTCATAATGAGTAAAAATTACAACATACCTTTATGCCTTCAAAATCCTTGTTATTACCCAACTCAGTATATAATCTGTATTATATACTGAGTTAATCGTTTGCCGGTACAGGAGGATATGGATTGTTTATTTTTGTTGCTTGATCTGGTCTAATAAGTATAGGAGCCCTGCCTGTTAATATATTAAGTAGGCTTCGTCTCACTATACGCTGTTCAAGATCATCATCATGCCACCCTTGTGGTATGTAATTGCCTTCTAAAATGTCTAGTTGCTCAATTCTAATATTAAGAATTTTTGCAATTTCGGAAATCAATTTGGTCAGTAATGAATCACGCTTTTTTAAAGCTGCATCATATTTGTCTTTTTGTTCAATAGCTGGAAGGTCTTCCCCTAAATTTTTAAGATATTCTTTCCATGCAGTAATAACTTTTTTGTTTTCTATAAATTCCACTTCTATAAGATTTAGTGCGCCTACATGATCAACATGTATGGGCATTTTTCTTGTTCTCATAAGTGTACGAAATATATCAAGCCTTCTAGATTGTTCAGCCCTAGAGTCATCAATTATTCTAGTCATAATTACCGCTATGACAGGCCCCAGCAATATCGCAAGCATGTTAAACCAATCTTCAGCAGCAAAATATAATGTAGCTATTACTGGTATAGCTAAAACTAAAGTCACTTTTATGATGTTAGAAAAACTTACATTCATATAACATCTCTAAGCCTCTTGAATATAATGTTAATTGGTCCAGTAGGTGTTTTTATTAACAGAGGTTGACCATTACCCAAATTAGTAGGGAGATTAATAGGAATATCAAACTTTGTAGGTTGAGATCCGGAGGAAGCACCTGTAACTAACATAGCACCCGCAGGTAACGTTAGACTTACTAATCCTTCTGCTTGATTATTAATTTCTTTATATTGCCCATCGTAAATTCCACCGACAACATCAGCACCAGAAATCACTCCATCTTTTATAATAACTACACCTTGACCAGACCCAATTGCCCCTGTGTAATATATCGCATAGATTCCATTCATGAAAACCCCTTATTTTCCACAAAAAAATGCCTTAAAATCTTAGTTTTGTCAATATTTAAACCAACTCAACAACTTTCTTCATAGCCTCAGAATCGAATTCTATGTAGCGTTGAGTTGTTGATAATGATGAGTGACCTGCAAGTTGTTGAACATCTCTTAAAGAACCTCCGACAGAGGTTATTTTTCTAGCTGCATTAGTTATAAAAGTTCTCCTGCCAGAATGTGATGAAGCACCTTCAAATTGCAGGTTTTTAAATAGAGTTCCAAAAAAGTTCACTATTATCTGTGAGTTAACCTTTTCACTCCGCTCAGAAGTAATAACATAGTTCGAACTGGAATATTTCCTTTCGGATGCCTTATATTCTATCAAAGCATCCTTAAGCTCTTTTGATAGCCATATAATACGGCCAGATTTTCCTTTAGAAGCGTTATCTTGAAGTGTCAGGGCATCACATACCTGACCTTGGCTATCACTGATCATACTCCAAGTTATACAGGATATTTCTTTTGCCCTTAATCCAGCTTTAACTGATAACAGAAATATTACCTTGTTTCTTAAGGGATATCGTGTGCCTTGAATAAATGTTAAGGCTAGTTTTTGTTGTTTATCTGATAAGATTTTAGCCTGTTTTTTGATCATCAGGTTTTCTTTTTCTTTCTTTCAGCCTTTAACTTAGCCTCTTGAGCTCTGGCAATTTTATTCAAATTCCATGCTTCCCAAGTTCTTAAGGCCGCTCTTTTATCTTGCAGGAATATACACGTTATCAATGCTACTTTGGCACACCACCAGCAGGATTGTATTAAAGCATTAATTACTTTTGTTATTACCCGTAAAATCCAACCTATTACTTTAGCCGTAAAGATTACCGTAACTTTTATAGCTATGAATAATTTCTTGGAAAAACCTGTCTTTGTCTGAACTAATTGCTCGTTACTCATTATCTTGCATTCATTAGATTTTGCATCATCTGCTTTTCAGCACCCATCATATCAAAATCATGTATGGCCTGTTTACAGCTATAATCTTCTATTACAACTTCATGACCTCCAACCATCTGAACCTTACATGGTTTATCATCCGTATTCGGCATTGAACTGATTGCGCCCCAATTAAGGCAGACAGCACTAAAACATACTAATTTGAACATATTTTCCCTTAATATTACTTATTACATTAAAGCAACTATAGTTTCCTATCATAATGGGTCAACCAAATTTATGGTACTCGTTATGAAACATAAGGAATCAGTAAATTGCTCTTCCGATCTGGTAGCGCTTTTCAAAAAAAGGCGCAAAGAGTTGGACATGAGCCACCTAAAATTGGCTGAGAAATGTGGCATCAGCAGAATGGCAATAAGTCATATTGAAGCTGGAAAGCGTATTCCCACCATAGCAACCTGCTACAAAATTGCAAAAGCTCTTGAATTGAAGTTATCTGATGTCATAAAGAAGGTAGAGTAACTCTAATATAATATATGACTATTCACCCTAAAGCTTTTGTATGTCATGCAAGCGAAGATAAAACACCTTTTGTAATACCTTTTGCTACGGCATTAAGGAGTCAAAAAGGTATAGACGCATGGGTAGACAAGTGGGAAATGTTGCCTGGAGATAGCCTAGTTGATAAAATTTTTGAAGAAGGTTTAAAAGAAGCAAAAGCAATAATTATAGTTTTGTCTAATAACAGTGTTAACAAGCCTTGGGTAAGAGAAGAGATTAATGCAGCTTTTGTTAACAGGATTGAAAAGGGAACAAAACTCATTCCTATAGTTATTGATAATTGCCAAGTTCCAGAATGTTTAAAATCTACTTTGTGGGAACTTGTTCAGGATATAAACAATTTTCAATCTAGCCTTGATAGAGTTGCCAATAAGATTCTTGGATACACAGATAAACCAAGTTTGGCAACACCTGCTCAATATACAGCAGATATAATTAACAATATTGGTGGTCTGAATAAACTAGATAATATTGTATTTAAAAAAATTGGTAATTACGCTCTAAAAAATAGTGAAGGCCTCGGAGAGCCTCTTTTTATCGAAAAAATATTTGTAGAAAATGATCAATTCATTATACCAAAATCAGATTTATTAGATTCCTTAAAAATATTAGAGGAAGAATTTTATATAAATTTATCTTTAGTATTAAGTAACGAGTTTGGTGGTATAAATCATATGCAGTTAACTACATATGGCTTTCAAGCTTATGTAGAACATTATCTTCAAGATTATAATTCCTTTGTAGAAAAAGTAATTATATCAATAGTAAATGAAGGAAAAATGGATAACCACGAAATAATAAAATCCACGCAAATATCTCCGTTTTTAGTAAACTCTATTCTCGATATACTGGAAAGTAATTCGTTAATAAAATTGAGTAAGTTAATGGGATATTTTAGTAGAATATATCAGGTATCCCCTTCATTAAAGCGAATGCTTAATTAATATTCTTCTGCAAGCATAATAGTTAAAACTCTTTTAGTTTTTACTGGATCAGCAGGATCTTCAGAGTTATACTTCATATCCAAATCATAATAGTCAATTTTCCAGAATATTTTGCCAGCTATTGGGTGCTTGAGTGAGCCGAAATCATATTCACCATACGGGTCATTATTCTTAGTAAAGTCTTTATAGGCTTTCACTTCACATTGTATTTCAAACTGAAAAGTAATACATAATGATTCAATTCCTTCAGAAAAGACAATCTTACCACCTTTTCCAGTTTTTCTGAATCTATC
>DQGZ01000155.1 GCA_003531345.1 Alphaproteobacteria bacterium
GTGTGCTCTTCCGATCTCTCTTCTGGCTCTGCCTGCTCATCTGGTAAAGTTTCAACTTCGCATGTTCTGCTTGCTATGGGCTATAAAAAAGAAATTGCTGAATGCGCCATCCGCCTGAGTGTTGGGGCAGAGAATGATATTGAAGACATTGAAAGGCTAATCGCTGAGTTATAGAAATTACTCAAAAACTTCTTCGGCGTAAACCCCCCATATATTTACCTTGGATATATAACCTTCAAGCCCCATAACCTCTACTTTACAAATCTGGTTACTACATTTTTTTAGGCCTACCATTACACCATTTTCCATAGTTGCAACTGGAGGCGATGATTCACTCTCCTTCTCTGTGATAATTGAATTATTTATCTGCACTATTGCCGTTCTTTTTCCAGAAAGGACCGCCATATGTACCCACCCCTCGTCTCCCTGTATATCTTTTATTTTTCGCCATTGGTCATACTCATTGGTTATTTCAATTGGCATGTCCTTGCGTACCAGAACCCATTTTATCGGGTAACGCAAACCTGGACCAGTGCGTACGTTTGTTTCATCTGACTTTAGCGAAGCAAACCTTGGTAATGGCAACCCTGTCTGGCTGCCTACATTCTGTGCATTTGATATATTTGGTAAAAATAAAAAAATAATAACTAACAATATTTTCATAACCCCTGCTCTATTTTTTTCTTAAGATAATTAATAGAAAGTTCATTTGAATTTTCATCTTCAAAATTATCTATAGCACGTTGCCATAAGAACCTTGCCTCTCTTTTACGACCTAATTTCCAGTATAAGTCACCCAAATGGTCATTTATAACTGAATTATACGGGATTGAATTTGCCGCCTGCTCAAGGAAGGGAAGTGATTGTTTATAAAAACCCATTTTATACAACGCCCAGCCATAACTATCAAGTATGTGAGCTGCACCACCACTTCTTATAACGGCAGCTTCAAGCATTTTCCTTGATTGGGGAATGTTTTTATTACGCACCAGCCAGCTATAGGCAAGATAGTTAAGACTTTCTGGATTTTCTGGAAAAATCTGCACTGCCTTCATCAGGTTTTCTTCTGATTTCTGCCAATTACCCAGCTTATCATAAGCAACCCCTAAGTTAAAATATAACGCCCAATTGTCCCTGCTTAATTTTTTTATAGATTTTTCAGCTTTCAGAAAACTCTTGATAGCAGCTTCAAACTTGTTGTCTGCAAGCAATATTGTTCCAGATGTATAATCAGCCATATATTGCAGTGATTTCTTTTTTGAAACCTCAGCTAATATTTTTAAAGCCTCATCATTCCTTTTTAACCTGCTTAATGCTATTGCCATTGATAACTGGGAATCTCTGTAACCTTCTTCATTTTCTTTGACCTGCCCGTAAAGTTTTATTGCTTCCTCAAATTTATTTTGGGTTTCCAATATAGTTCCCAAAAGCTTTGTATACCTATAATCTTGGCTAATATATTTAGCTATTCTGACATAAATTGTTGCCTCTTCAAGTTGCCCACTCTGAAGTGAAAACTGACCTATCTCAGAAAAAGTTTCAGCAATATAAAAAAGAGCTATCTCCTTGGTTGAGGGTTTTTTATTACCCTTTATCTGAACCTTCTTATTATTAGCAACATCATTGATAACGGCACGGTTATACGAAAAAACCGCAAGCATATAATCTGCCGTTATACCGTCTATTACCTTGAACGCTTTCTGGTAGTCTTCATTAACTGCATGCCCCCATGCAAGTATTAATGGAAGAACCACACCATCAAGATGGTTTTTACTGTCATTTTTATCGTCAATCAATGTATTGAGTATCTCTGGAACTTTTCTAATATCACCTTCTTTAAACTCACTAAGGGCAGTGATAAGATATGGTACTGGCTTTAAATCTGCCGCCCTGACATTTTTAACTTTATTTATTTCAATATGTCGTCTTGCCTGCTCAATTGCTTTTTGATAATCACCCTGAAATAGATATAGAGCATAAAGTTTCTCTATTATTTCAACATTATCCTGATCTTTTACTATTGCCTGTTCAAGATTTGCTATCGCCCCTTCATAATCACCAGATTTCTGAGCAACAGAAGCGGCTATATAATTACCAAAATTCTGTATTATCTTCCTTTCCCCAACATCAGGAGCGTGAGTATTCTGATATTGCTGGTTAATTAGGTAGCCACAAACCGTAACCAGAATAAGTGTGAGTATTATTATTAAAAACCGCATTTGCGCCTTACCTCTTAAGAGTTAACTTAAAATTCTCAATAACATAATTAATATATATTATATTAATTATAGCACCAATAATAACTGGGTATAAAAATAAATTCTCTATAGAAAAAACTACTCTTACCAGTTCAAACAAGGCAACAGGGGTAATGGTAAAACAGCATATTCTGAATATAGTCCTGCTTGGAATTGAAATGTTCTTCAGTTTCAAATTAAAAAGCAGGTAAGCGATATTAGAAAATAAAAATACCCAGATTATATATTTAGATGCTGTAATTAGAAAAACCAAAAATAATATAATAGGGTATGAGAAACTTATAAAGTATGAAAGGTCGTTGAAAAATCTTTTACTGTCAAAGACATAACCATTATCTGACCTCAAAAAATAAGGCTCAAAAGACTCAAACACTTTCACAGGTGTAAAAATCTGTAGTTCTACATTCTTGTAGTTATATAAGAGTTTTTCTGGCTTTAATATTAATGAGTCAGGAAATTTAGAAAAAGATTTCAGCTCATCATTGGGGTCAATTATTATGAAGCTATTATCATTTTGTATGGAGATATCTCTAATCTCATTAATATCAAACTCAAATTTTCCATTATTATAACTCAACTCAGGAAACTGACTGTTTATAGCTGCTGAATAAGCCTCTGCGCTGGTGTTTTTAGCATCAAAATCAAAAATTTCAGCAATATGTCTTTTTGAATTAAGTGATACAGGAAGGCTAACAACCAATGATACAAGCATAATGTATATTAAACCAGAAGGCTTGCCTTTAGCTATGATTTCAGCATAGAAATCTTTTGAAAACAAGCTCAGATAGAGCGCATTTAAATAATAAACCATTATCTTACCAAACCATTTTTGAACATATTACGGGCTTTTTCAAGGTCTTCCATGGTATCAACCCCAAGCGGAATAGTATCAACTTTTAAAACCCCTATCTTCATAGCATTCTCTAAGGCTCTTAACTGCTCTAATTTTTCAGTTTTTTCAAGTAAACTTATAGGCATTGATATAAAATTCTCTAAAGCTGCCCTCCTGTAAATATATATTCCTATATGGTGAAATAGCTCTTCTGCACCATATGGGACAGTTGCTCTGGTGAAATAAAGGGCCGTTCCAGTATTTGCATTTTTCCAGCTGACCACTGCTTTAACAACATTCGGGCTGGCTTTTTCCTCTTCTACAATAATTTTTGCAACTGCCGTTACTATATCATAATCAGAATTCTCTATAAATTTCAACAAGTCTGAAATTATCTGCGGGTCAATTGTTGGCAGATCCCCTTGTAAATTCACTATATATTCAAACTTTCCCTGTATTTTCTGTAATGCTTCAAAGATACGATCAGTGCCAGACTGATGATCAGGATTAGTCAATATAGCATTAAGACCATTTTTTTCCACTTCAATTGCTATATCAGGATCAGCTGCAGCCACGTAAATATCTGAAATTAATGACTTTTTACCTTGCTCCACCACCCTTATTATCATTGGCTTACCTTGTATGTCTGCCAGTGGCTTATTAGGCAACCTAGTTGAACCTAAACGGCTTGGAATAAGTATGATGGCTTTGCCCATTAAAATTAATGCTTGCAATTTACTAATTAAATTATATATCGCATTACCTCTTAGAGGAGTAAAATCAAGGAATAAATTATGAAAAAAGGAATTCACCCAGATTATCACGAGATCACAGTTAAAATGACTGATGGCTCTGAGTTTAAAACTTTTACCACTTGGGGCAAAAAAGGCGATGTGCTTCAGCTTGACACCGATATTTTAAATCACAGTGCTTGGACTGGTGGCAAAAACCGTATCAATGAAAAAGCTGGTAATGTTGCCAAATTCAACCAGAGGTTTGCTGGCATCAACCTTACAGGCGCTGCAAAAAAAGTGGTTGATAATGCTGGACCAACTGTGGTTAAAGAGAAAAAAGCAGTTGAAAAACCTGCTGATAAGAAAAAGAAGAAATAATTTAGATTTTTCATTTATTTTTCATATCATCCCCGCTCATGCGGGGATTTTATTTTGTACCAATGAAACATGAAATACAAAAACCAGAAGGAGCAAAACTGAAAAAAGTCGTGATATATACTGATGGCGCATGTTCTGGCAACCCTGGTATGGGCGGCTGGGGGGCAGTTCTTGACTATAGTGGCAGGAAAAAGGAAATATCAGGATTCATGGAAAATACCACTAACAACCAGATGGAATTACTGGCAACCATAAAAGCACTGGAAATACTAAAGGAACATTGTGAAGTAGACATTTTCACTGACAGTAAATATGTTCAGCACGGAATAACTGTTTGGATAAAGAACTGGATAAAGAATAACTGGAAAACCAGTAATAAAGGGCCTGTAAAAAATGTAGAGTTATGGCAGCAGCTTCTGACCTTAACCCAAAAGCATAAAGTAAGCTGGCACTGGGTAAAAGGACATAGCGGTGATAAAAATAATGATATTGCCGACAGGCTGGCAAGTGATGAAATCAAAAAGCATAAGAAAACCCTTGAACAATAAAAGATTTGGCATATAAGAGCCAAAAATCAAACAATCAACTTATGTCAACTGAATTAACCCTCTCTATTTTAAAACCTGATGCAACGCGCAGAAATTTAACTGGCAAAATAAATGCCAAGTTCGAAGAATCTGGCCTGAGAATAGTTGCACAAAAACGTATGATATTAAGCCGCAGGCAAGCAAGACTTTTCTATAAAATGCACGAGGACAAACCATTCTATGATGAATTAGTTGAGTTTATGGCATCTGAGCCTATTGTAGTTCAGGTTCTGGAAGGTAAAAATGCAATTTTAAAAAACCGTGAGGTTATGGGCGCAACTGACCCAAGCAAGGCTGCACCTGGAACTGTTAGAAAAGAATTTGCATTAAGCATTGGCGAAAACTCTGTTCATGGCTCTGACAGCAAAGAAAGTGCTGAACGTGAAATTCGTTTCTTCTTTTCTGATACTGAAATAGTTGGTTAATTTTTTTGATTGGGTGATTAACACTCCTTCCAAATTAGAACTAAGAAGAAAATACCGTGATTTAACGGCTAAACTGACCCCTTACCAACGCAAAATAAAAAGCAGGGAAATATGCAGGAGTATTTTTGCTAACTTCAAACTGCCTAAAAATTCTATAATAGCAGGCTACATACCTTTTAAAAATGAGGTTGATATATCTCTGCTTATGTCATTATATCATGAGTCTGGATACAGGCTATGCCTTCCTGTAATTGAAAATAAAGATTTTCCTTTGGCTTTCTGGGAATATGCCCCAGGTATGGAATTAAAAAAAAATAAGCATTATGGTTTTTTTGAACCAAAAATACCTGCGGAAGTTCTACCAGACATGGTAATAACCCCGCTAGTTGCATTTGATGCTGCATGCAACCGCCTTGGGCAGGGGGCTGGATTTTATGACAGAACCCTGAATCACTTAAGTGGGTTTAAGGATTTTATTGCTATTGCCCCCGCTTTCTCAATACAACAAACTGCTTATATTAAAGTTGAAAAATTTGATTACACCTTAGATGCAATAATAACTGAAAAAAGAATATTTATTGCTGAGGAGCGGCTTCTTGGTTAGCTTGTTCTTTCCTCTTCTTCTCAAGGATTTCTATATTTTTTATTTCCTGCAATATAGCCATTGAATTTGGGGTGTTTATCCGCTCCAGAGCAATTAAAGCAGCTTTGTTTAGCACCATATCTGTCTGGTCATATGCTATCGGGTATAATTGCGGAACCGCTTTATCTGAAGCTTTACCTATTTTACCTAAAGCGCTTATAGTTGTAAAAACAATATCACGATTTGGGCTTGATAAAAAAGGCATTATAACTGAAACTGCCTTGCTGGCCTTATTTCCTAAACGCCCTAAAGTATATATGGTTGGAATAACAACATCATCATTATTCTTATTACTTTTTAAATGCTCAACTAAAGGCATTATCGCCTTGTCTTTCAAGTTAAGAAAATAATAGACCGTTCTTTCAAATGCCTGATAATTTGCAATAGTCAGGTTATCAAGATTCTGCTGTAAGCGCATTTCTTCCATTGCTTCCTTGCTCAGGGTAGAAATTTTTTCTCTCTTAAATTTCTCTTGAGAAAAAGCCTGTGGAACTAAAAGCAGAATAACTAGAAAAAAAATTTTAACCAAGTTTTTCATTTATGAGCGCAATAGTTTCTTTGATACCATAAAGTTTTATAAAACTACCCATTCTAGGGCCAGAAGCTTGACCTAATAATACCTTATAAAGCAGTGAAAACCAATCTCTTAAATTTTGTTCATAACCATTTTGTTTACCTATTTCAAAAATCTGTGTTTGAATTTCATCGGCCGTTAATGAATCTGGCAGGGTTTCAATTTTAGCTCTAACATCTAAAACTGCCTTTTTCTCAGCTTCATTTGGAGTATGATATTGCTTTGTTGGCTTAACAAAATCATAGTAATATTTAACTGCAAGCTCAGCAAGTTTATCAAGATAAGGTGATTTTTCCTTAGTAACACCATCAGCATACCTAGTGATAAAACTCCACAAAATATCTTTATTATCAGGGTTACAGGCAGAGGCTAAATTAACCAATAATGCAAATGAAACTGGCAGGTTTAAGTTTTCAATTTCACCATTATTTATATGCCAAAATGGGTTATCAATAAGTTTATCTTCTGTCTCTTTTTGAGCATTCTCACTGAATTTTATATAGTCATCAATATGCTGTGGAATTACATCAAAATGCAGTTTCTTGGCTTTCTGAGGTGAGTTAAACATAAACAACGCCAAGCTTTCCTGTGTGCCATATTCAAGCCATTGTTCAATTGAAATTCCATTACCTTTTGACTTGGAAATCTTTTCACCTTTTTCGTCTAAAAATAATTCAAAATTAAATTGCTCAGGTATAGTTCCACCTAAAGTTTTACAAATTGCCGAATATATTTTTTCATTCACCAAATGGTCTTTGCCATACATTTCAAAATCAACCTCAAGAGCTGCCCAGCGCATGCCAAAATCTGGCTTCCACTGCATTTTGCAATTACCGCCACCAACTGGCAGCTCATATTCTTGCCCGTCTTCATCTGAAATATAAGTTATTGTACCTTTATCAGAGTTTACGGACTTCATCGGCACATATAAAACCCGCCCAGTTTTCGGGCTAATAGGTAAAAATGGGCTATAGGTCTTCTGGCGCTCTTCACCTAATGTTGGTAACATTATTTTCATAATGTCATCATATTTTTTGAGGGCAATTAGCAAGGTTTTATCAAACGCACCTGACTTATATTGCTCCGTTGCGCTCATAAATTCATAATCAAAGCCAAACTTATCAAGGAAGTTTTTTAAACGCCCATTCATGTGTGCGCCAAAACTCTCTGCCGTACCAAATGGGTCAGGTATTGCGGTTAAGGGCTTGCCTAAATTCGCCTCCAGCATTTCTTTGTTTGGTAGGTTTTCAGGCACTTTACGCAAGCCGTCCATATCGTCAGAAAAGCAAATTAGTTTAGTTGGAATATCAGAAATTTTTTCAAAGGCTTGGCGCACCATAGTAGTGCGGAACACTTCGCCAAAAGTGCCAATATGCGGCAAACCTGAAGGGCCATAGCCAGTTTCAAACAGCACGAAGCCTTTTTTAGGCGGGTTTTTCTCAAATTTTTGCTTGAGTTTTAAGGCCTCTTTCCATACCCAAAGGTTTGATTTTGCAGCGAATTCTAGCATAGGTTTCAGGTTTTAGGTTTTAGGTGTTAGAAATTAATAGTGCTTAAACTAGCACCTAGCGCCTGACACCTAGAACCTTAAATAAAACCAAACCCTCAACAAATCAATACACTTATTTCATACTAACTTATCAAAAACAAATTTTATATTTAAAATTCAGATAGTTATCGCAATATCGTCATTGCGAGGCACGAAGTGCCGTGGCAAACCATCCTTATTAACAATATGCTTTTTCCGATAGATTGCTTCGTCATTTTATTCCTCGCAATGACGATAAACCTTTAAATATATAACGCTTTAGTATTCTTAAATCCTAAATCTTCAAGAGAAATCCTTATTCTGGCAAGCAGATATTTATTATATTCAGTAACTATAAGCCTTCTTGAATTTTCAAACTCCCACCATTTATCAAAACGAACATTAATTGGTAAAACCTGATGAGGAATAATTTTAACATCAGGAAGCAAATGAGAGATTTCAATTTGGGCGCGCTTTATATGATAATTTGAAGTGACCAGCCTGAATGAATTGATTTTATTTTTTCTAACCCAGTTTTTAATTTCTTCTGCATTTTCAATTGTGTCACTGGCGCTGTAACCAAGAAAAACTTTATTTTGCAGTTTAAAAAACTTTTTTGCTGAATATTTATGTAAGGCAAAAATTTCATGTTTTTTAACCTCTTTATTCACACCTGATATAAATAATTTATCAGCCGCACCTTTATCAAGCATATAAAGTGCATGACGCATACGCTCACTACCACCAGTCAGCACGATTATGGCATCAGTTCTTTCCATAAAGGCTGGGGTATTAAGCATCATTTCCCCCAAATCAATATTTATATCCTTCTGGAAAGAATAAAGCCCGAAACTCCACACCATTGATATAACCACACCAAGCGCAAAGAAAAAAATAGTTACACGGCTAGTAATAAACCATAGGAAAAATTCCCATATAACGATAAAGAAGGTCTTTATCGCCACATATATTATAACCAGTCTTTCTAATGATCCTCTGTACAATTTCTTTGATTTTAGATTTAGTGCCTGATAGTAAACATAATAATTTAAAATTCCACAAGAGTTATAGTTTAAATACATGCTTATATCCTGTCCAAATTGTAAAACCAGCTTTGCCCTACCTGCAAAGGCACTAGGTATTAATGGACGCACTTTGAAATGCTCTAAATGCTCACATACTTGGTTTCAAGAACCGACCAACTTTAGCAAAGATAAGTTAAATGAGGTTTTAAGCGTTACCACCCCAAAAGATGAAGAAAACAAGCAGCTTCCTGTCAAGATTAAAGCTCAGAGAAACTACTACAAGCTACTGATTTTGT
>DQGZ01000150.1 GCA_003531345.1 Alphaproteobacteria bacterium
GGGAGTGATTTGTAAAATGAATTTATTTGTGTTGCTAATTTCTAGTCTGGATACCGATTTACGTCGGTATAACAAATAATTCTCAGCACCCGTCTTTCCGTTGAAAAACGGAATCCAGCCATGAGATAAATATTAATGGTAAATATGACTGAACTAAAATCAAAATTCTTAAATAAACTTAAATCTCGTGGATATATCCAAGACTGCACAAATTTTGATGGGCTTGATGAGTATTTTTATAGTAACGAACAGGCGGGAACGCCAGCCATAGCCTATATAGGTTTTGATTGCACAGGTAGAAGCCTGCATATTGGCAGTTTAATGCAAATTATGATATTCAAGCATTTGCAAGATTCAGGGCATAAGCCAATAGTTCTACTAGGCGGCGGTACAACCCGAATTGGTGACCCAAGCGGTAAAGATGAAACCCGCAAAATTCTTAGTGATGAAGATATTGAAGCTAACAAACAGGGTATTAAAAAAGTATTTGAAAAATATATTGAATTTGAAAATGAATTTAACCCCAAAACCAATAAAGCATTTCTAGTTGATAACGACGAATGGCTAAGTAAACTTAACTATATACAATTCTTGCGTGATGTCGGTCGTCATTTTTCAGTGAACAGAATGTTATCATTTGACTCAGTTAAAATGCGCTTAGAGCGAGAGCAGAATTTAAGCTTTATTGAATTCAACTATATGATTTTACAGGCATATGATTTTGTTAAGTTGGCAAATAAATATAATTGCAGGCTTCAGATAGGCGGCTCTGACCAATGGGGGAATATCGTTAATGGCACGGAGTTGTGGAGAAGAACGGGAAGGCTAAAAAAAATAAAGCCCCATGTGGATAACTTGAAAAATGAGTTTGATAATAATCCCAATTTAAAGAGAAAATTAAGTTTTAAGCAAGATAATGTAAAATTTACAATAGAGAAAGAGGGGAGCGAGACAGTAGAGGCAGTAAATTTTTCTGACTATGACATCTTCGGACTAACAACCCCGCTACTCACCACATCAAACGGTGCAAAAATGGGTAAAACGGCAGATGGTGCAATATGGCTAGATGCGGAAATGCTAACCCCATATGATTTTTGGCAATATTGGCGCAACACATCAGATGCTGATACAATAAAATTCATAAAATTATTCACATTGTTTAGTGATAATGAAATTGCGGAATTTGAAAAACTGCAAGGTGCGGAACTCAATCAGGCGAAAATAAAACTCGCAACTCATGTTACAAAACTCTGCCATGGTGAAGCGGCGGCAAACAAAGCGGAGCAAACTGCAAAACAGGTGTTTGAACAAGGCGGAACTTCTGATAATTTACCTATATGTGAAATATCAAAAGCGGAACTGGAAGCTGGAATATCAGCAGTAAACCTGCTTAAAAATTCTGGATTGTGTGAAAGTAACGGTGAGGCAAAAAAGCTGATAGCTGGTGGTGGCGCAAAAATTAATGATGAAAAAATTACCGCTAATGATTTTATTGTGAATAGCGCCCACCTGAAAGATGGTGCAATAAAACTTTCATCAGGTAAAAAGAAGCATATATTGGTGAAGGTGAAATAGTTCTTCTAGCAGTATTTGACAACTCTTAATGTGCTTTTTTAACACGTTTGCCGCTTAAAATTCATCTATGCTGCAAATATAAGGCAGCGCCCCTTAAAATACGGGGCTTTACATGCTATAGTCAAAACCCATAAAAAATAACTTGAAAGTGAAATTAAGGCTTACTACTTTTTTATTGCTTACTGCTAGCTTGTGTTATGCGCCTTGCGTTCTGGCTAATTCCAGTAATGTTCCCAAGTCAATTCAGTATAAAAAACTGGGGGTTTCAGGTCACAACATCCCTGATGCAAGCAAGTCTGTTTACTCTATTTCTTCAAAGAAAATAAAGGGAAGGGGGGTGAGGGTTTCTTCTGCCGCTCCCTCAAAGGAGTTGGAGGATTTTGAGAATGAGATAATATTTGCTGCAAATGAAAAGTCTGAAAAAGGCCTTTTTGCTTCAAGCCGCCCTTATAACATCCGCAAATCTAACTATGTAGGCAAGCTGCGGGAGGTAGGCTACCAGAAAAGTGATGATGCTGGTTTAGCATTCGCCTCAAACCTTGGGAGGGAAAAATTTGAGGACCTTGACATAGCGCTGGAATATTACGCAGATGCAGGAAATGATAGTGATGATATTGATATATCTGAGCAGTCATACGGAATTGGACCAGTTGCCGAATATAATTTTAATTCAAAAACCAACTTTAAGGTGGGTTATCAGGCAGAAATGCAGAGCGGAAGCCCAGATCAGGCAGTTAGGTGGCAAATAGGTAGAAAGTTTTGACTTTTTTAAGGATAAAAAATGCTTAGATAATCTTGTGGCAAAACTATCTAGGCGTTTGTTATTAAATGATTTTAGAAAAGCGCTTAGCTACATTACTAATCTCATACCCCAAATTATAACATAGGCAATGAATAGAATTCCAGCTACGCCCGTAATAAGCCCAGAGATTATAATATAGCCATCACGCTGCATTATACCAAAATTTATAAGTAATATCGCAAGCCCAGGGAAAAAGTTTGTCAGCGGTATAACTAAAGGCAAGGCAAGTATTATAACCATTAATATACAGAAGCTATATAACAATTTAAGTGAGGCATTGGAGGTTAAAAACAGCATTCTTGGGTGGAGGAATTTTTCTATCTTAGAGATTGATTTAAGCAAAAAGCTGCATATTTTTTTTAAATTTTGATTAGTAAGGGAGGTTTTTCTTACCTTTTCAGGCAGCCAGATAGTATCTTTCCCTTGAATATACCTAAGAAATATAATTCCCATTGCTACTGAAACCGCCTGAGCAATTCCTGGTATATTGGCAAATGGCAGGCACATTGGTGTTGCAAGAACTATTGCCAGCAAAACCCCAGCACTTGCACCCAACCTATCAGCAATATCACCTATTGATACTTGCTGCTCTTGAATTTCCGTAAGCTTTAACAGGTTGTCCTTCAGGTTTTCTATGTCGTGCTTCATTGCTTTGTAGTTGCTATAATAATTGCCTGTTGATATATTTCTATCATCTAACCATCAACATAAAAATGAAACTAGACGCAAAATTATTGGAAGTGCTTGCATGCCCCCTGACCAAGCAGCCATTGCATTATGATGAGACAAGGAATGTTCTCATTTCCAAGCAGGCTGGGCTGGAGTTTGAAATTAGGAATGGTATCCCTATAATGTTGCTTGACGAAGCGAGGAAAATTAACAATTGAAAAATCTGTATATTTTACTATCCTGAAAGCCATATATAAACTAATAAAACTCATTATGAAAAAACTATTATCGTTAGCCCTTGTATCTTTACTTATCACCTCCTGTTCAGGTGAAGAGACTCCAATTGTTGAGCCAGTTCAGAAAAGTGACAAAACCCTTAGCTGTGAAGAGATATTATTTGAGGTAAACGATTCAGAGCAATATATAAAACAGGCAAAAGAAAAGAAATCACTCGGTATAAAATCTATCGTTATGCCACTTGGCTATATTGACACTTACATGACAGCAGATGAAGCAATTTCCGCTGCAAATCAGCGTATCAGCTATTTGAAGCGGATATATGACATAAGAGGTTGTGCGATACAACAAGAGCAGCTAGATTTCCAAAGGAAGATGCAAAGCAACCTGCAAAAACAGGTTCAGCAGCAACCAGCTTCCCAGAATTTGTACAATAACCAGTATAACCCTGCTCAAGGCGGATACTAATCTTAGCAGTGCCATTATACAACATTCTGCAATAAAATTCCGCTAACTATATAATTAAAAATTATAATATGTTTATCACCTGCATTTATGCGGGTGAAACTATTAGTAAAATCTAACCACTGGCTTAATGAAGGCGCATCAGGTCAAAAATTCAATATTGATAGGCATATTCATTGGCACTGTATTACTTGTTTTTTCTTATATCTCACTTTTTTCCAGCATTGCTGTATATCAGGGGGTAGAAAAAACTCAGGCATATATAAAGGCAAATGGCGTGGTAAATTCCTATGCTGGTTTAGCTAAAACATATTTCAGCCTTGCGAAATACCATAATACCCATGGTGCAGCATTGAAACAAAAAAAGCCAGAAATGGCGACAACCATATTCCGTGCCGTATATTTCCCCCCTGCAATGGCATTAATTGTTTTTGTGATATTTGGCTTTATTATGCGCGCCACTTTGCTTTATTTTCGCCCGTTTCAGGCACCAGAAAACAACCCTACTCAGCGCGGATATTAATTCTTAGTGGTCAGTATCAGTGATAAGTTAACAGTTAGTTAGTACCATTATACAACATTCTGCAATAAAATTCCGCTAACTATATAATTAAAAATTATAATATTTTAATTATTAATTAACATATTATTACTATATTATTAATTAATAATCACGAATTACTAACTTAATGAAGGCGCATCAGGTCAAAAATTCAATATTGATAGGCATATTCATTGGCACTGTATTACTTGTTTTTTCTTATATCTCACTTTTTTCCAGCATTGCTGTATATCAGGGGGTAGAAAAAACTCAGACCTATATAAAAGCAAATGGGGTAGTAAATTCCTATGCTGGTTTGGCTAGAACATATTTCAACCTGTTTAAATATCATAATGCCCATAGTGCAGTGTTGAAACAAACACAGCCAGAATTGGCAACAACCATATTCCGTGCCGTATATTTCCCCCCTGCAATGGCGCTAATTGTTTTTGGTGTATTTGCTTTTGCCATACGTGCCCCTTTGCTTGATTTTCGTCCGTTTCAGGCACCAGAAAAACTCCATGGTGATGCAAAATGGGCAACTGAAAAAGACATACGTAAAGCAGGTTTGCGGGCCAGCAAAGGCGTGCTGCTTGGCAACACGGGCAGGGGCTATCTGGTGGCGGATGGCTTCCAGCATATCCTGCTGTTTGCACCTACTGGTTCTGGTAAAGGTGTGGGCTTTGTAATACCTAACCTCCTATTCTGGGAGCAGTCACTGGTCTGCCATGATATTAAACTTGAAAACTATGAGTTAACATCTGGTTATCGCCGAAAAATGGGGCAGAAGGTGTTTTTGTGGAATGCAGCCTCACCAAATGGTATCACCCATTGTTACAACCCGCTTGACTGGGTATCGCGGGAGTTAGGGCAGCAGGTGGATGACGTGCAGAAAATTGCCAACCTTCTTCTTCCCGAGCAGGAATTCTGGAACAATGAAGCGCGCTCGCTATTCGTTGGTGTGGCGCTTTATCTGTTGGCAGTTCCTGAGAAAGTTACCTCATTCGGTGAAGTGGTGCGTACCCTGCGTAGTGATGATGTAACCTATAATTTAGCCGTAGTGCTTGATACATTAGGTAAGCAGATACACCCAGTTTCATACATGAACATTGCAGCGTTCCTGCAAAAAGCTGATAAGGAGCGTTCAGGTGTAATATCAACCCTGAACTCTGGGCTGGAGCTTTGGGCAAACCCGTTGATTGACACCGCAACAGCAAGCTCTGACTTTGACTTCAACAAAATTAAAAAAGAACTTCTTACCATTTATGTTGGTTTAACCCCAGATAACATTGACCGTTTAAAGCCACTGATGCAGATTTTTTATCAGCAGGCAGCGCAGATACTCACCAAGCATATGCCCAAGCCAGATGAGAAAATAGGCGTGATGTTCATTATGGATGAGTTCCCGACATTAGGTGAGATGAATATATTCAAGCAGGGTATAGCATATTTCCGTGGTTATCGGGTGCGCCTATTCCTGATCATTCAAGATACTGAGCAGTTGAAGGACATATATGAAGAAGCGGGTATGAACTCATTCCTCGCCAACGCCACTTACCGTGTTACCTTCGCTGCCAACACCTATTCAACGGCGGAAATGATCTCACAAATTATTGGTAATAAAACGGTAAAACAAATTTCCCGTAATGCGCCAACTTTCCTTGATCTTAACCCAGCATCACGTTCAAAACACATTTCCGAAACCCAACGTGCGTTGATATTACCACAAGAAGTTATAAACCTACCAAAAGAACAGCAGATAATACTAGTGGAATCATCCCCACCGATAAAAACAAAAAAAATATTCTATTATAAAGACCCATTCTTTACCAAAAAACTCTTGCCACAAATAGAAATACCTCAACAAGCGCCTTATGACCCGAAAAATGTTGGTAAGAAGAAAGATAAAATAGCTGACCCAGGCAATGAGAACGTAACTGACACAAGAAGCAGTGATGACAAGAAAACCAGCGGTGGCAAGAAGTAGCTTTTTGTTATTTGGTTTTGTCATTGTGCGGGCTTAAAAGTTAGCGGTAATCTACCCGCACAATCCAATTGCTCCTTAGAATATCCCCCCTCATTCTTTTGAGCGAGACTTGCAAAATGATGGATTGCTCTCGCCGCGCTAGCGCTGGCGCAGCGGCTCGCATACACTCGCAATGACGGGTTTTACAATGCCATAAAATAATTTGCAATAAACCTGTTTTTTAACGCTTTTTTAAGCTTCTTGAGTTATAAGAGAAAAAGCTAAATCTATAAAAAGGGGTTTATGGAAGACGAAAAAGACATTAGGAAGAGATTTAATGAGGCTGTTCAAAAATACCATGAGGACGCAACAGTAGAAAATTTTGATGTTGTAAAGGATTTGTATTGGGAGCTGGCTAATGAGTTGAGAAAAACAATTTCGGAAGACCCAAAATTTTCTAAAAATGAAGGTTTTTTTGAAGATAAATTTCCAGAAGCTAGAGAGAATGTTTTTGAAACTCTTATTTTAGGTAAAATTGGAAAAGGTATATACGCTGATGGTTTAAAGAACCCAGTGGGGTTGGTTTATAACTCACTAAACAACAGGTTGATTAGTTTATATAGATTAGAGCAAACTAGAGATAAAATAACAGTGCCTTTACTTGAAGACATCATAGATGATGGAAGGCATTTGAGGTATAGAAAGGACGGAGAGTTGAGTGAAAAGGAAAGAACTGAAGCGGGTAAGCAATTTTATAGTGAGAATAAAGAGTTTGTAAATAGATGGATAGAGGAATTTCATAAATTTCTTAAAAATTCACCAGCATATAAAGATTTGCAAGCTAAAATAGCAAGCAGAGATAGGCGTGCAAATGGACCTAATAATGCTATAGATCGTGCTAGTGGGGCTTATTTTTTAAGCATATTTATAGATTTAACAAATACTTCATCTGCAGAAATATTTGGATTGACCCCCCCAAGTGCATCTAGATATTTTAAAACAATTTCAAAAATTCTTAAATCATATCCAGCAGAGGATATAAGTGATTTTATAGAGAAATATAATTTAGCGGAGCTTGAAAACGCTGAAGCTAAGTTACAGAGAAATAGTAGCGGCTTTTCAGAGGCTAAGCCAGCTAAGCAATCAGATGGAAATGATAACAAAGGTGAGAGTTTTATGGCAAATTTTAGAGCTGGCGGGGGTGATGATTTGTGGGGGAAATACAGGGAGCGAGTTGAAGCTCTTTTTGGAGAGGATATATCAATATCTGTAGAGCTAAAAGCAATATATTCAAAATTATTAGATGGCACTATAGACAAAAAGTCAACGGATACAGCTATATATAACTATACTACGGCAAGGCTTGTAGTAGAAGTAGCAGAGAGTATAGAGGGGTTAAATGAGGCTCAAGCAAGTGAGTTAGATAGCCTTAAGGATAATTTAGCGGCTAAAAAGATGGAGTTGGAAACATTATTTCCTAATGGAGATATTGACCAAATGGCTGACCTTATATTAGCCGCTAAAGTTGTTTATAATAAAGCATTTTTTAAAGAGGGGGAAGGTAATCGGATAATCACTAATCCTCTGGATAGATTTATTGCTACGCATTTTACGATAGAAGCTGGAGCTCCAGTTAATAGTATGCTAAATTTTGATTATTTAGCAGGGTTTACTAGTCAAGAAATTCAAGGTTTTATATTAGGTGAAATAGAATCGCTAAATAAAGTTGAATATGAAATTACAGAAGCTGGAGTTAAATTATTAGGTTTAAATCCAGATAGAATTAAAGGCAGTTATGGTAAATTCTTTGCAGGATACTCGAAAATAGTAAGTGATATTAAAAATCCGTTTAGTGATGAAAATAAAGCAACTATAAGAAGTAAGTTGAATGATACAGATAAAGCTACATTTGATGAAGATATAAGGTTTGTAGGGGAATATACTCGAAATGAAAATCCAGCTTACGAGGATGGAATAAAGGTTTCTGAAATGCTTGCTAGGTGGGGTCAGTCAACCCCTAGAGAGTTTAAAAAAGAAAGATATTTATATACTGCAATAATTAATGAGATTGCCAATGCAAACCATTCTAAGTTCAGTGAAGTTAAACGGCGGCTTTCTGAGGCAACAGGTTATACGGAAATTAGAGGAGAAATTGATGCGGATATACGATTCTTAAGGGAGGTGTTTGAGAAAGTTGCATATTCCAACAAGATTAAGCAATATAATGGAGATAAATCTGAATCTCAGAGAGGCGAATTGAGTGAAGATGAAAGTTTCCTAGCAAAATATTTTAAACTCAAAAATGATTTTGAAAAAAACAAATATAATATACTTGCTAACTCAGAAATGGGTACAGCGGAGGACATAAGAAATGCACAAGAATATTTAGGTATACTTACTCAAAAAGCTAAATTTGTTCAAGAAGAGTTAGAAAAATATACTAACTCTAATGAGTATTTAGATAGTGATGATGGATATAATGAAGGTGATTCTAAATCTTATGGGAAAGCGTTTTTGCAAAAGATTGAAGGTTCAGAGATAAGAGGGGTTTATACTTATAATGATTTTAAATCATATTTGGGGGCTGTATCGGGGCGCATTGAAAAACTAGGAGATTATCTAGAAAAATCATATGCAGAAAAAACTAGCCATAATATTGGGCAGGCGAGGCTAGTTGCAGAAGAGGGGCAAGCTGGAAGAGGGGAAAAAGAATATGGGCAGGTTATAAAAATAAGGAGAGTACCAAATGAGTTAATGAATGGTAATCAGGTAGATCTTGAGAAAGTTCAAGAATTTGAGTTATCACTCAACACAGCTTTAGGTGCTAATGCTATTGTTAGCAAAATGAGGCCTGATGGTGTAAGTAATCCATACATAAAAGTTCAAGTTGAGAAGGGGAATTTATATATTAGAATTGAAAAACTTCCTAATCCTAATCAAGTAGAGGAGGCGAAGCTTAAAACTTTTAGTAATATTTTTATACAATCTCTTAATGCTCTTCCGATCTCAAAATATCAATTTTTAAAAGATGAGGATTTTGAAATCAGCCAAGAAGCAAATAGCGCAAGGAGATATGCTATGGCAGATTTTAGAGCTGGCGGGGGTGATGGTGATTTGCCTTCTGCAGGGGTGGAGTTAGTAGCGATAAAATCCTTGGGGGGTGGTGCCGATCGCGGTAATAATTAATTATATCTCACGCCTTTGCCCTTGGATATTTTTCCTATTTCAAAGGCTTTTTCACCAGATGTTTTTAGCAGTTGAATAGCTTTCTGGGAGTTTTTAGCGTCTACAACAAGTATCATCCCCACACCGCAGTTAAATGCACGCAGCATTTCACTTTCCAGTATATTGCCCTTTTCCTGAAGTAGCTTGAATATTGCTGGCAACTTCCATGAGCGTAAATTAATTTCAGCACCACATTTTTCTGGTAATACCCGTGGCAGGTTTTCGGTTATGCCACCGCCTGTAATATGTGCCATTGCCTTTACATCAACTTTTTTGAGCAGATTCAAAATTTGTTTTACATATATTTTGGTTGGAATCAGCAATTCTTCGCCGATAGGTTTTTTAAAACCTGCAACCTTATCAGTAAATTTTATTTTATTATCAGCCAGAACTTTCCGTGCCAGTGAGAAACCATTTGAGTGCAAACCAGATGATGGTATGGCAATAAGCACATCACCAGCTTTAATATTCTTCTGTGGCAATATTTTTTTGCGCTCCACTGCGCCAACGGCAAAACCAGCCAGATCATATTCTTCACCTTGGTACATGCCTGGCATTTCTGCGGTTTCACCGCCTATTAATGCACAGGCAGCCTGCTTGCACCCTTCCGCAATGCCTTTAACAACAGCAGTTGCAATTTTAACATCAAGCTTTCCGCAGGCAAAGTAATCAAGGAAAAATAACGGCTCCGCACCTTGTACAATGATATCATTAACGCTCATTGCAACTAGGTCTATGCCTATTGTGTCATGCTTTTTTATTTCTTGGGCTATTTTTAATTTTGTGCCAACGCCATCAGTGCCAGATACTAATACTGGGTCTTTGAATTTGCATTTGGCAAGGTCAAACACGCCACCAAAGCCGCCTATTTCCGCATTGCTTCCTATACGTGCAGTTGCTTTTACAAAAGGCTTTATACGTTTTACCAGCTCATCACCCGCATCAATGCTTACTCCAGCATCTGCATATGAAGTGTTTTGTTTTTTTTGAGATTTTTGAACCATTGAAAATTTAATTTTAAAAAGTTGATTTTTAAACTCATCAATTTATTGTCCGCAAAATAAATGGTCTATCAAACGCTTCAAATAAA
>DQGZ01000180.1 GCA_003531345.1 Alphaproteobacteria bacterium
TATCTGCTTGGCGAAATCTGAAAGGTCAAAAATGCCCTTCTGCATTCGCTTCATCATTTTTTCGCTTTCGGTTACATCCACCTGTTCCTGAGCCTTTTCTACAAGTGAAACTATGTCACCCATATCCAGTATCCTACCCGCTATACGCTTCGGGTAGAATGGTTCAAACTGGTCAAATCTTTCACCTGTACCGCAGAATTTTATTGGTTTGCCAGTAATGAAACGCATTGAAAGCGCAGCGCCGCCACGTGCGTCACCGTCCATTCTGGTTAATATAGAACCTGTTATTGCAACTGCATCATTGAATTGTTTTGCTATATTTACGGCGTCTTGCCCTGTCATTGCATCACAGCATAGCAGCACTTCATGCGGGTTTGAAATTTGCTTTACATCAACCAGCTCTTTCATCAAATGTTCGTCAATATGCGTTCTGCCTGCGGTATCTAATATAAGAACATCAAAAATTTCCTTATTAGCCCGTTCAATTGCCCGCTTAGTTATGTTTTGCGGGGTTTGCCCTGATATAATCTCTAGGCTATCAACGCCTATCTGTTTACCTAATATCTCCAGCTGCTGCTGCGCTGCGGGGCGATAAATATCCAGTGATGCCAGCAATACTTTTTTATTTTTTTTATTTTTCAGGTAATTGGCAAGCTTGCCTGATGAAGTGGTCTTACCTGAACCCTGCAAGCCGCACATCAATATAACAACTGGTGGTTTAGCGTTTAAGTCAATATCTGACTCTTCGTCTTTACCTAAAATTTCCTCCAGCTCGTCATGCACTATTTTAACTATAAGCTGTGCTGGGGTTATGCTTTTTACCACCTCTTCACCCAGCGCCTTAACTTTTACTTTAGAGATAAATTCCTTAACTACTTCCAGGGCAACATCTGCCTCCAGCAGGGCAATACGAATTTCACGCATGCTTGCATCAATGTCCGCCTCGCTCAGCACGCCTTTGCCACGCAATTTGCTAAATATTGAAGATATGTTGTCTGTTAGTTTACCGAACATTTTTTGAGGTATCGGGTTTCAGGTCTCAGGTTTCAGTAAAATCTGAAGCCTCACATCTGCCTCACGCAGATATATGGGGGAGTTTACAAAAATATCCAGTAAATTATTTTAATAACAGCGTACGATCCACAGTAATTTAGAGAAAATGACTAACCATTGATTTACGCTTTAATTTCCCTCCTGCTTGCGGGATGGGCTGAACAATAAATTTGTTCAGGGGAGGGTGACAAGAGATAATGATTGATTTAAGCCAATCTCACGTCACCACCTCCTAACCTCCCCCTCAAGCAGGGGAGGAATGCAGCGTGTAACTTCTTAATCAACAGATTGATTATTTTTTCTAAATTACCTTGCGTATTATCACTCATCCTTTTTTGTTATGCGGGCGGTTACTTTGGTTCCATTTTCTTCAAAGAACATTTCATCGAAGGAGTATTTTCTACTCATGGCAATGCCCCTGCCGTTGGGGTCAACTGCTCTTAACTCGTCAAAATCAAGGTATTTTTCTGGGTTAAACCCTTTACCTGAATCTTTTATCACTATTTCGTAGTGGTCTTTTTTGTTGAAGAATTTCAGGTTTATGAATTTATCTTTATTTTCTTCCAAAGCTTCCCTGCGCCTTATTTCAGATTCCCATTTTTTGCTAAGTAAAAGTTGCTTTTTCTCTTCATAGCTAATTTGCAGATTGCCATGCTCCAAAGCGTTAAGCACCAATTCATTTATCCCGAAAAAGGCACGCTCAGGTGCGGCAAAGGCATTACTCACCACCGTGCAGACATTCCGCAGGTCGTCCAGCTTGCTGAAGGTGAAACTTCCCATGTCCATCATTGGCATGCCTTCGCTGTAATTTCGTAGGTCATTCTTTATGCGTACACGTTTAAATGAGTATTCCAGCGCAGAGCGCAAAATTGCAAGAAAGACCGCTTTTTCAAATGGCTTGGTTATATAATAGAATACACCAGCTTCTATTCCCTCTCTTACCTGTTCTGGTTGCGCCGCCGCAGACTGCATAACAACGGGAATATCACGCAGTTTCTTATCTTCCTTAATTTTTCTGAGAAGCTCCATGCCGTCCATCACTGGCATCATTCTGTCAAGAACTATGGCGGAATAGTCGTTATTAGGGTTATTAAGCATATCCAGCGCATCCTTGCCATTTATTGCCTTATCGGCTGCAAAGCTTTCCTCCTCCAGATATTCTGAGATAACTTCCAAGTTAGATAACTCATCATCAACTACTAAAATTTTCTGTATTATTTGCATTATACCCCTCAGTTGTTAAATTGTTTTGGTATTATAAAGTTAAAGCTTGCGCCGCCGCCTGCATTATTTTCCGCCCAGATGTGCCCGCCATGATTTTCAATTATTATTTTACATATAGAAAGCCCAAGCCCAGTTCCGCCAGCGCCAGTGGAAGTTTTACTGCTCTGTACGAATTTATCAAATATATTCTCCAGCTCATTGTCAGGAATTCCAATACCCTGATCTGAGATATTGAATTTTATATATTCCTTGCCAGCCTCTTCATATTTGGAAATTGAATAAGCCACTTCTCCCGCTTCAGGGCTGAATTTTAGAGCATTGGAAAAAAGGTTCATTATCACCTGAGTTATCCGTGCGTGGTCCATCAGCATTCCAGTGTCATCAGTGGATATTTTACTGGTTATCTTTATTTTTTTGTTGCCAACAAGGCTCATTATCTCATTTATCACCTGTTTGGTTATTGAGGTTATGTCTGCCTTCTCAATTTTAAGTGACATAACTCCAGACTCCAGCTTGGAGAGATCAAGCAGATCATTAAGCAGGTTCATAAGGCGCTTGCCACTGCTGTTTATGCTTTGAAAATACTTTACTGCTTTCTCTGGTTTTATATCCTCCCCTTTTTCAAGCCCTAGACTTGAAAAGCTTATTATAGCGTGCATGGGTGTGCGGAATTCATGGCTCATATTAGCAAGGAACTCAGTTTTTGCCTTATTTGCCCTTTCGGCCTCAAACTTGGCAAGCCTTATATCTTTTATCTGGTCTTCCACCATTTGCTCAAGGTGGTTCTTGTAATCCTCAAGCTCCATGGTTCTTGCCCATACTTCTTCCTTTAGCTTGTCCTGATAGTTTTTATAATTTTCCTTAAGTAGGCTAAGTGCCTTGTAGAGGTTGGTTATCTCAAATGTATCAACTCCTTTGATAGACAGATCAGTTGAGTTATCTGATTTAAAATCTAGAAGTTTGGAGGTAAGGGATTTAATAGGTTTTATGTAGCTGTTAATTACCCTGTATGAAACATAGCATAATGAAAAAACCAGTATAACAGCTACCAGCGCCATTTTATAGGCGCCGCCTTCCGCTACTATGTCTTTTAAAAAATAAGCCGTGAAGAAGGAAACCGCAACAATAACAATTGTTGTTAACAGTAATAATTCAACGGTTATTTTATAGGCTAATGTTTTCATTCCATTATTCATCACAGTCAAAAGTAAAGATATAATTGCTAATTTCCAATGTTTTATTATTTATAACTAAAGCGTTACTAAGTTCGTTAACCCTAAGTTGCAAAATTACCTATGGCAGACACTAAATTTCACCCTAAAAATGGCAGGTTCAAGCTTGGATATCTGGCCGAAATTTCGGGCTGCACGCTTTTAAATGAAGGATATTCAGATATATTCATAGATGACACCGCACCGCTGGAAGCAGCATCTTCTGGTAAAATAGCATTCCTGCAGAACCCCAAATATATTGAGGCGTTCAAAACCACCAGCGCATCAGCGGTGGTTATTTCAGAAAAACATATTGATATTGCGCCAGAGGGGGTTGCCCTACTTATTTCAAAAGACCCCTATTTTTCATATACGCTGATACTTAAAAAATTCTATCACCGTGAGAACCAGACCATGGAAATTTCAGAATTTGCACATGTTGATCTTTCGGTAGAAGTTGGAAAAAGAACCAAGATAGGCTTTGGCACTTATATAGGGGCAAATTGTGTAATAGGTAATGACTGCACCATCCACTCAAATGTTAACATCACTAATGCCATAATAGGTAATAATGTTATAATTCACTCTGGGGTTTCCATCGGGCAGGATGGTTTTGGCTACGCATATAATAATGGCAGGCATCACAAAGTTCCGCAGGTTGGCAGGGTAATAATCGGTGACGATGTGGAGATCGGCGCTAACACCACAATTGACCGCGGCTCAGCACCTGATACCATAATCGGTGAGGGTACGAAGATAGATAATCTGGTGCAGATAGGGCATAATGTAAAAATAGGCAAACACTGCATAATTGTTTCGCAGGTGGGAATATCTGGCAGCACAGAAATAGGTGACTATACCATAATAGCTGGGCAGGCTGGCATTGCAGGGCATTTAAAAATAGGCTCGCAGGTTCAGGTAGCAGCACAGGCAGGAATAACCAGAGATCTGGAAGACAAGGCAATAGTAGGTGGCACACCAGCAGTTCCTCTGCGGCAATATCATAAACAAGCCTTGGCACTGGCGAAATTAACAGAAAAAAATAATTGAAACAACATTACAACAACTCTGATAATTATAGCAGTTAATAAAACCTGTTTGGTTACATACATTTGAGGATAATTTTATTTTTTGTAAGTATCTCAATAACTATAAAAATATTTCCTTAAATGAACCTATCAATAAAATTCAAGCTTTACGCAAATCTCTTTTTAATATTTGCGGCATTCTGTATCATTAACTTTTTTCAGCTAAAGGAAAATGACAGGATAACCAACAGTACGAACTCCATCAGTAGTGGTTTTGATAAATTCAACCTTTCACAAACG
>DQGZ01000077.1 GCA_003531345.1 Alphaproteobacteria bacterium
ACGCTCTTCCGATCTCATCTATATCAAAAATAAAACTTACATCTGGTTTAAAACCACCTAAACTAATCTGGTTCAATTTATCTATCATTTTTATATCAACACTATGACCATAGCCCTGATACGCATAGGTGGAGTCAAAGAATCTGTCACTAATTACTATTTTCCCTTTTGAAAGAGCTGGCAATATAACCTTCTCCATATGGTCAAGCCGTGCAGCATAATGCAGTAACAACTCCGTTTTTGCGATTATTTTATTTGCTTTACCAGTAACCAATATCTCTCTTATTTTTTCAGCAGTCTCTGTTCCGCCTGGTTCACGGGTTAAGATGGCTGGTATTTTTTCTTTTTTAAGATATTCAAAAAGAAGTTTACTCTGGGTTGATTTACCAGTTCCCTCCCCTCCTTCAAAGCTAATGAAACAAGATTTCTTAGATTTTTTCACTGACAAATAATTTGAACTTATCAATTATTTTTCTTAGCATATTTGCTTCATCAATATCTTTTTCAGCATATAATTTTACACTATTTATTTTTTCATCAGCTTCAAACACATCTAGCACACCTATTTCCTGTCCCTTTTTTATTGGCGCACTGATTGGCTCCTTGAATTTTGCGATGAACTTATATTCAGGGCGTGAGTTCTTTCTTCTGTTCGTTAGTATATAAAGGTCATCTTTCAGAACTGCTGATATGTTACGCTCTTTCCCGCCCCATACTTTAGCGGCTTCTACCACTTCACCCTTTTCAAATACCTTGATATTCTTGAAGTTAACAAAACCATATGAAAGTAATTGCTGTGCCGCCTCTATCCTTTTACCTGATGAAGTAAGGCCATTAACAACACCAACTAGTCTCAAGTCATTTTTTGCAGCTGATATAACTATGCCATAGCCTGCCGCTTCGGTATGACCAGTTTTTAAACCATCAACCCCTAAAGCAAGGTTATTAAGTAATGTATTCCTGTTCTGCTGTCTTATTTTATTATAGGTGAATTCTTTCTGGCTGAAATAATGGTAAAATTCAGGGAATTGCCTTATTATATTCCGCGCAAGAATTGAGAGATCATGCGCTGTGGAATAATGATTATCATCAGGAAGTCCATCAGGGTTTACGAAATTAGTATCATTCATTCCCATTTCGCCAGCTTTCTCATTCATTTCCTCTGAGAATGTCTCAACACTACCAGAAAAACCTTCAGCAAGCGCAACACAGGCATCATTACCTGATTGTACTATAATACCCTGAATTAAGTCACTTAAAGAAACATTATCATTAACATCAAGGAACATTCTTGAGCCACCCGTTTTCCATGCTCTTTTGGAGATAAGAAATTTTGAATCAAGATCATACTCACCTTTTTTCAGCGCATCAAATATCATGTACGCTGTCATTATCTTGGTCATTGATGAGGGTCCCATTCTTTCAGTGGAATTCTTCTCGTATAAAACCTTCCCTGTTTCAAAGTCAACCAATATGGCTTGCTTTGCCGATGTTTCAAATGCAAAAACCCCTTTTGAAAAGAACAATATAATCAGGAATAAACAAAAGCCATTAATTAGGCGAAACGATGAATGAGTCATTGTAACCGATGTTTTTTAAGGAGTTTTTAACTTCTACAGCTTTCTGTTTAGACTCAAACCCGCCTAAACGAACTCTGTAAAATTTAGTGCCATTTACATCAGCTTCTTCAATTTTACTAGAAAATTTATTTGCAAATTTCTTTGATTCAGCTTCGGCATTTTCTCTAGTTTTTACCGCCTTAATCTGAACAAAGTAAAGATTTTCTGAAGCCGTAAGCGACTGCTGACCACTAGCCGCTTCAACAGGAGAACTATTTACACTGCCACTCTTCCCATCAAGAGCCTTTTTCATCTCAAATGATTTTGGAATGATGTTACCACTAAGATCTGCTGTCTTCCCCTGCGCCTGCTGCTCATTTTTCTGCTTAATCTCTTCAACCTTAGATATTTGAATCGGGTTTGGTGAAGTATCGCGGGCGTTTGAAGAAAATTGTTTGTCCTGCTGGTCCATTGAGGCTTGAGAGTTGGATACAACCTCCCTCGCCTCGCCCGTTACTACCTGTAACTGGCTTAAAACAGACTTTTTTTCGGCCTCACTGATTTGAACTGAATTCAGCGCTATTGCTGAAGAATTTTTCTCAAGCTCAACCAGAACTTTAGCCTGCCCTTTATTCATCAAGCCTAAAGTAGCTGCCGCCTGTTTTGAAAGATCAATCACCCTGTTTTTTGCAAAAGGCCCCCTGTCATTAACCCGAACATAGGCAGAGCGACCATTTTCAAGGTTAGTAACCTTAACTATACTTGGTAAAGGCAGGGTTTTATGGGCTGCTGTCATAAGGTTCTGGTTAAAAACCTCCCCGTTTGCGGTCAGGCGGTTATGAAAACCAGGACCATACCATGATGCCATGCCAATCTCTTTATATTCAGGCTGAATTGTAGGGAAATAAGTTTTTCCATACTCCGTATATGGCTTACCTACAACAAACCTAGGGTTTGCCTTCGGCGATGTTGAACAGGCTGATTGCAGCAAAGTTATCACCGCAATTGCAGTTAAGGCTTTTTTCATAAGTCCTTATATTAAGTTAATTAAAACGCCACGGATTTAGACTATAAAATTACCAACAGGTCAAGGGGAAAAGTTTTATACCAAGAGCAACCTTTTTATACTTTCATAATTGAAGTTTTAAGCCAGATTGAGCCTGAGACGAAAATTTAACAATTTTCTGATACGTAATGAATAAAATTGATATATCTTGATTGTCCCCCCCCCCCCACTACTCAATACTATCAGCTATCAACCCTACTGAAGTGGCGAAATATGTGGAGCGGTTCCAGTGCATAATTGCATCAAAATTACTATAAACTATATAATACTCACCCCTTCTTGCTGCATCATCATCAGGGGAGATTATTCTGGCGTTTATATTTTCAAAAGGCAGAAATCTTCCTGTTAATGTACGCACGCCCATTTTATTGAAAAACTGCAATGGGCGGTTTATTTTGTCATTTACCAGTGATTTATTGAACCTGACAGGTAAAATTACCCGTTGCCCCCAGTTATATTTCTGATTCCAGCCAACACTAAGCAGGTAATTAGCTATTGAAGCAAAAACATCTGGCCTTGTTGCCCATATATCTTTTTTACCATCTTGGTTATAGTCCTGTGCGAATTTGAAGAATGATGAAGGCATGAACTGGCATTGCCCCATTGCACCCGCCCAAGAGCCTTTGAATTTATCTTTACTGATATGCCCCTCATCAAGAATTTTCAGTGAGTGCAGCAATTCTGCTTTAAAGAATTCCTGCCTTCTGCCATCATATGCCAAAGTTGCCAGCGCAGCTGGTATATAAAAATTGCCTGTAACTTCACCAAAACTGGTTTCCACCCCCCATAAAGCAACAATGAAACGCTTTGGAACGCCGTAAAACCTCTCAACTTCATCAAGTAATTTATAATTTTCTTTCAGCAATTTCTTTGCCTTATTTATCCTTGCCTCAGTTATAACTTTTCTTTTATATTCCTGAAAATTTATTTTGAACTCTGGCTGCGACCTATCAAGCTGAACTATTTTTGGATTATAACTTACATCCCTTAAAGCATTTTCAACTGTTGCCCTTCTGATACCCTTCTGAACGGCTTCTTCTGTAAAACTCTTTTTCCAGGAATTAAACCCTTCCGCACTTGCAGAATAGGCGTTATGTTGCGAAAGCAATGTTATTAATGAAATGGATACAAAAAATAATTTTAACATAAATGCCTGAAAAACTAATAAATGATTTAATAGCTGGAAATTTAAAAAAACCTGAAACTGGTGAATCTATAAAAATCCCTATAAGAAAGATACTAATAGGCAGTGGAGTTATTAAACAAATACTTTCTTTATTATCAGAGCTGAATTTCCCTAAAAGAATTTCAATAATAAGCGATGATAACACACATCTGGCAGCAGGAGCAGAAATTGAACGTATGTTATGCAAAGATTATGAGGTAAGCTCTGTTGTTCTACCGCCTGACCTCCAGCCTGATGAGCGTAACATTGAGCTTTTACACGCCTACACCTCAGCTTCAGAAGCATATATTGCAGTTGGTGGCGGAACAATATCAGACATTGTAAAATACAACTCATTTCAGCAAAAAAAGCCTTATATATGTTTTCCTACCTGCCCTTCGGTAAATGGTTTTACCTCCTCAACTAGCTCCCTGATAATTTCTGGCTATAAAAAATCTGTACAGGCAACTTTACCAAAGGCAATAATAGCAGATACAGACATTCTAGTTCAGGCACCTGAAAGGCTTATAATTACTGGGCTAGGAGATTGCATGGCACGCCCAACAGCACAGGCGGATATGCTGCTCTCTCACCATATACTTGGTACCGCTTACAACAAATATCTGTTTGACATTCAGAATGATTATGAAAAAGAATTATTTGAAAATGTTAACCTGTTGGCTAAAAGGTCATTTACTGCAATTGAAAACCTGATGAGCCTGCTGCTTGTTTCTGGCCTATCAATGCACATTAGCGGCAGCTCTCAAACCGCAAGTGGCTCTGAGCACCTGATAGCACATTACATGGAAATGATGTTTGATGGTAAATACCCCCATATCTACCACGGTGAGCAGATAGCAGTTACCTCAATAACCGCTGCAAAAATTCAGGAATCACTTCTGGCAAAAGAGTTAATTGAAATAAAGCCGATATATTATCAAGAAAAACCTATATTGAAAAAATTCGGGGAAAAACTTGGCAAGAGGTTTCTTGATGAAGTTATAAAGAAAAATATAACTGAAGAAAACGCTGGTAAGCTCAACCAAAAATTCAAGGAAAACTGGAAAGACATAAGGCAGCAAATACTTGATATACATATATCTTCAGAAAAACTGGAAGAGATCATAAAATCTATCAAGGGACCATTCACATATAAGCATTTAACTTGGGAGCATAAAGACTATGACGAGGCAATAAACCAATGCGCATTGACCCGTGACCGCTTCACCTTTCTTGATCTGGCAATGATAGTAAGGCAGAATTAGAAACAGGATGTTGATAAATCACCGCAATATTGCTAAGGAATACAAAAATTACTGAAAAGCAAATAGAAAGAAACCGAAAATATCTAAAAGCAGAATGGCTTCGTGAGCTATTACAGGAAACACGGCTCACCCCGCAGGATCTTGTGCAGCCATTATTTCTTCACAATAAAAAAGACAAAGAGAAAATAAGTGCCCTGAGCGGTCAGTTTAGGCATTCACTACAAACTGCAATAACTGAGATAAAACTGCTCAAAAGCCTTGGCATTAAAGCAGTTTCATTATTCCCTTACATTGAACAAACCTTGAAAGACGAGCAAGGCAGTTATGCGTTAAACAAGAATAATTTTATCTACAGATATATTTCTGAAATTAAAAATCAGGTACCTGACATCGGACTGATATGTGATGTAGCACTTGACCCTTACACCGCCCACGGGCATGACGGGGTTTTATACAAAAAGAAAAATACAGCAAGCTTCCCAAAACGCGCTAAAAGCAAAATTTCAAATGAATATAATAATGATTTTGATAATAATGTTGATAATGACACCACTATTGAAATACTTGCAGAGCAGGCATTTATGCTGGCAAAAGCAGGCGCTGATATTGTTGCCCCCTCTGACATGATGGATGGCAGAGTACATCTGATAAGAGAGGTTCTGGACTCTAACGACCTTGAAAACACCCTGATATGCAGCTACTCAGCAAAATTTGCGTCTTGTTTTTATTCGCCCTTCCGTTCTGCCATAGGTAGTGATAAAAACCTTAAGAAAGCAGATAAAAAAACCTATCAGTTAAACCCAGCCAATGCAAATAATGCAATTGCAAAATCCCTGATAGATACATCAGAAGGGGCTGACATTCTTATCGTTAAGCCCGCAACCCTTTATCTTGATATTATCAATAAAGTTAAAGTTGAAACCAAACTGCCAGTTTTTGCCTACCATGTAAGTGGTGAGTATGCCCTGCTAAAAACCGCAGCAGAGCAAGGAATTGTAGATTATCACCCAGCATTGCACGAAACATTAATATCAATCAAACGTAGCGGGGCAGATGCAATAATAACTTACGGAGCGAAGGATTTTGCAAGTAAACTATGAATTTTGCTTAAAACCATGTAATTTTAAATAATATCTTTTATAATGCAGCAATTAAGTAATCATTATTAGCCTACTAATTTACGCTTTAGCTTCCCTCCCGCCTGCGGGAGGGATTAAGTGAGGGTGACGAGACTTAATGACTGATTTTAGCGTAATAACAAACCTACTAACTAAAACGCAACTTACTAAGCATCTGTGGATAAATTTTTTTATGAAAAAGAAACTTTTGTTAATTGTGCTAATTATTTTTTTAATTCCACAAAACTCCTCAGCAGGCGTTATGGAATGGCTTTTTCCCAGCTCTTCAAAAGAAGAAATAGCACTGTGCGGTGATAAAATAAAAGAGTTCAAATCTCTTTACAGGGATGCCAGACAGTGCAACACCAGCGCTGACTGCAAGGAGATTGTTGGCAAATGCCCGCTTGGCTGCCAGTTCTATGTGCATAAGGCGTTCTCAAAGATACTGGAGGGACAAATACAAGAGATACATAAAGTTTGTAAAAAACCTACAAACTGCTCAAGCCAGTGTAACAAGAAAAACCCAGAACTGATATGTATCAGAAAAATTTGCAGGGTTAAAAAATAGCCGCCTAACCACCAGGTTTTTCACTGAAATATTGCATTTTATCTTTTTTTCCTTTCCATTCATCAGCATCAGAAGGATGATTTTTACTTTCACTGATATTCGGCCACAAGGCGGAATATTTACGGTTCAAATCTATCCATTTCGCAAGTTCAGGCGCCTCAGGCTTTATAGCTTCGGCTGGGCATTCAGGCTCACAAACTCCACAGTCAATACATTCATCAGGGTTTATGACCAGCATATTCTCCCCCTCGTAAAAACAGTCAACTGGGCAAACATCAACGCAGTCAGTATATTTACATTTTATACAGCTATCATTTACTATGTAGGTCATTTTTCAATGTTTAGTATCAGTAATTAGTATC
>DQGZ01000216.1 GCA_003531345.1 Alphaproteobacteria bacterium
CAAAAGAAGTTGGCAAAGGTGCGGGTCTGGGGCTTTCTACAGTATCAGGTATTATTCAGCAATCTGGCGGTAACATATTGGTTTCAAGCGAAGTAGGAAAAGGAACTCAATTTGTAATTCTGCTAAAAAGATATGAGCGTAGCTTGAATGACCCAAAAGAAGTGAAAAACATAAAAACTGATGAAAAGCCCCAAGACCTTACTGGTCATGGCACTATTTTGATAGTTGAGGACGAGGACCCTGTAAGGCTATTTTCAACAAGAGCCCTAAAAAACAAAGGCTATAATGTACTTGATGCTTTTTCTGGAGAAAATGCACTTGAAATAATCGAGCAAACTGGCGGTGATAAGATTGACCTTATAATATCAGATGTGGTAATGCCTGGTATATCAGGTCCTGAAATGGTAGAAAAAGTACTTGCAAAGCACCCCAATATAAAAGTTGTGTTTGTTTCAGGATATGGTGAAGATGTTTTCTATCAGCAATACGGAATGGAAAGGGAGTTTAATTTCCTATCAAAACCATACTCACTTAACCAACTTGCTGAAAAAGTTAAAGAATTACTCTCCAGATAGTATTTTTAAATTATAAATACCATGCAAAACTGAAGGCTTGCCAAAGTAGAAAATTTTATAGCAAGTAACGCTGAAAATTTATTCGTATTCAGCATAATTAATGAATATCAGGCACTTATCACTTACTTAGTAGTGGGCTCCAGGCTGGGTCAGATGCCTCAGTGGCTGTTCCAATTTTTCTTAGGTTGTAGCCAGTTATATCAACACTATAAAGGAAGGTTTTTCCAGCCATGCCACCATAGCCTGGGGTTTTACGGGAGAATATTATTACCCTGCCATTAGGACTCCACGTAGGGCCTTCATCAAGGTAGCTGCTGGTTAACATACGCTCACCGCTGCCATCAGGTTTCATTACACCTATATAGAATTTCCCGCCTGCCATTTTAGTGAACGCAATAAGATCTCCTCGGGGAGACCAGACAGGTGTGGCGTATCTTCCATTACCATAGCTTATTCTTTTTACATTACTGCCATCTGCATTCATTACATATAATTGCTGGGTACCTTCACGGTCTGAGTTAAAAGTTATCTGTGAATCATCAGGAGAGTATGATGGAGATGTATCAATACCAGGGTGCGATGTAAGTTTTTTTACCCTTCTGGTTGCTAGGTCCATTGAATAAATATCAGAGTTGCCGTTTATTGATATTGAAAATATTGCCTTGGTGCCATCATTTGAAAATCTTGGTGCAAAACTCATGCCAGGCAGTTGACCTAAAATCTCCTCCCGACCAGTTGAGAGGTTGTATATATTAACCGACGGCAAACGGGTCCTATATGATAGATAGATAAGGCGTTGCATTGTTGGGTCAAAACGTGGAGTTAGAACTAAAGCCCTACCAGATGTTAAAAATATATTATTTGCTCCATCCTGATCCATTATAGCAAGCCGTTTTATTTTTCGTCTTGGGTCACCAGTTTCTGAAACATAAACGATACGTGTATCAAAATAACCTTTTTCGCCAGTTAAGTACTCATATATAGCATCTGATATCAAATGCCCTACACGCCTCCAGCCTTGTGCTGTTGCACGGAATGATTTTGCCAGTGTTTGCTTTCCAGTCAGAACGTCCCATAACCTGAACTGAACTTTTATCCTTCCATCTCCCTCGGATTCAACATAGCCAATAAGCAAAGCCTGAGACCTTATATTTTTCCAGCCGCTAAACTCAGGTATAGTGTTAATACCAGTTATATTCTGAATATAAGACCCCTTGTTAACAATATTAAATAAGCCAGAACGGTTAAGGTTGTTATCAATAACCGAGGTTATTCTTGCGCCAAGGCTGCTGTTAAAACTGTCTGGACCAACAAAGGCAGGTGTTGCTATACGTATAGGCTCAGATTTGCCCTGTGTGATATCAATCTTTAATACTGCATAGCTGCTATTTGGCAGGGTTAGTATAAGAATAAGTAATAATACGAAAAAATTCTTGTAAATAGCCATTTATAACAAAAAATAAATTATGGTTCACTAAGCGGGATAATAGATACAAAAAGTTAAAAAACAAGAAGTTGATTAAAAACTTATTTATCTTATTATCTGCCCCTAATTTGTTGCAATTTTCAACCATGAACATAAGCCAGAATGACGATAAAATTTTGTCGACTGAGTTTTTAGACCAGTTAAAAATAATTCGTGAACAAAAAGAAATATCAATTGATGAAATTGCTGAAAAAACAAATATTAAGCCTCAATATATCAGGGCCATTGAAGAGGCGGATCTGGCGTCTTTACCTGGTGGTGTTTACAATAAGGCATATATAAGAAGCGTTGCGGAGTTTCTCGGGGTAAATATCAGGCAGTTTGAAAAAGCCGTTAACATAGGCAATTTTAATGATAACACCCGTGTTAAAGTTGAATTCGGCAGGAATATATCAAAAATTAAGCCCAATAAAATGATAGTATTGCTAAGCCTGATTCTGGTTTGTTTATTATATTTTTCTTTTTTTGATAAAAACAAACAACCACTTTTACAAAATCATCAAAAGCTTGAAGGGAAAAAAATTTCTCCAGTAAAAACTGAAGTAAAGAAAATTTCTAACCGTGATTTTACGGTAAGTATAATTGCCCTTAAAGAAACAAATATCAAAATTAAAAATATATATTCAGAAGTTATCCGTGGGTATAATTTAAAAGCATTTGAAACCATAATTTTAAATGCAGATGAGGAAATTTATGCAGATGTTAGTAATATCAACAATCTTGAGATATATTTAAATGGAATTCTAGTTCCCAACGTGCAATCTTTAGTAAAAGAAGGCACTGGTTATAATTTTTCAGTTAATAGTTTATTTAAACTTATCCAGAATTCAACTAAGCAGAATGCAGCAAATGAATAGAAAAATTACTCATAAGGTAAATGTTGGTAATGTTTTTGTCGGTGGTGGTGAGGCCGTAGTGGTTCAGTCAATGACTAATACTGACACTGAAGATGCGGTCGCAACTGCAAACCAGATACTTGAACTATGGCGGGCTGGTAGTGAAATAGTACGAATTACCGTAAACACACCAGAAGCGGCAAAACAGGTCGCAAAGATAAAAGATATTTTAATGGTAAAAAATTGTGATGTACCTGTGGTGGGGGATTTTCATTATAATGGTCACAGGTTGCTTACTGACTTCCCTGATTGTGCGGCAGCACTGGATAAATACCGTATCAACCCAGGTAATGTAGGGTTTGGCAAAAAGCGTGATACACAATTTGAAACTATGGTTGAAAAGGCAATTGAGTTTAATAAGCCTGTTCGTATTGGTGTTAACTGGGGCAGTCTAGACCAAGAACTTGTAGTAAAATTAATGGACGAGAACACAGCAAGACCAACTCACCAACAGCAAGAGGCAGATGAAATAATGCGTGAAGCAATAATTCAATCATCTTTAATTTCTGCAAAACAGGCTGAAGAAATTGGTTTATCCGCAGATAAAATTGTTATTTCAACTAAAACTTCCAGAGTACAAGACCTGATAAAAATATATATCGAGCTTTCAAAGCGCAGTAATTATGCACTTCATTTAGGTCTAACTGAAGCAGGTATGGGCAGCAAAGGAATAGTTGCAACCACCGCTGCACTTTCATATTTATTACAGAATGGTATTGGTGACACTATCCGTGCATCACTAACCCCACGCCCTAATGAATCGCGCACAACTGAAGTTCAGGTTTGCCGTGAAATATTGCAAACTATGGGTTTACGATCATTTACGCCACAAGTTATTGCCTGCCCTGGTTGTGGCAGAACCACTTCAACAACCTTTCAGGAATTGGCCGAGAAAATTCAGAATTATCTGTCAAATTCAATGCCAATTTGGAAAGAAAAATACAAGGGTGTTGAAAAATTAAATGTTGCTGTAATGGGCTGTATTGTTAATGGCCCAGGTGAAAGTAAACATGCAGATATCGGAATCAGCTTACCTGGAAATGGCGAGGCGCCATCAGCCCCAGTATTTATTGATGGTCAAAAAACCCACACCCTACGAGGCGAAAAAATAGCAGAAGAATTTCAGGAAATAGTGGAAAGTTATATTGTGAAGAGGTTTGGGTGATAGCAATTTTAAAGAGTATAGATTGAGGGCATAATTAAAAAACTCAGGTTTGCTGAAAAATTTTATCAATCAATGCATCTACAAATTTCATGACAACACTATCTAGACTCTCAGCTTATATTAAACCAACTATTTTTAATACAAAATTCTAGATAATATTGGGGTATTGCCTCATCAGGCATTGCATGGCAGGAATCAATAAAGCGCATAGGTGCTGTAAAAACCAGTTTAGTGTATTATACCATGCCTATTTTTACTAGCATAATGTCTGTAATTTTTTTAAGCGAACCAATACAAATTTATCATATAATTGGTTTTTGCTTTATATTACTGGGAATTATCGCTTCAAATATTATGGTAAAATACGAATCTAATCCAACCTAATTTTTACCGATAGGGCATGCCCATCAAGGCGCTCCTCATTTGCTATTTTTATTATATCTTTTGCTAACGCTTTAAACCCATCCTCTGAAGCCTTTATCATAGAAGTTCTTTTTAGAAAATCATACACACCAAGCCCTGAAGAGAAGCGAGCAGTGCCATAAGTAGGTAACACATGGGAAGGGCCAGCTATATAATCTCCAAATGCTTCTGGCGTATAAGCACCTAGAAAAATTGCCCCAGCATTTAATATTTTCTTGGAAATCTGCTCAGGATTATCGGTAATTATCTCTAAGTGTTCAGGCGCAATTATATTCGCTATAAGTGGTGCACTATCTTCAAGGCTATGCACTATAAAACATACACCGTTATTTTTTATTGACTTAAGAGCTATCTCCCGCCTGTTTATTTTTTCTATGGCAATTTCCAGCTCTTTATTTACACTTTTGGCAAATTGTTCACAACTGCAAACCAATATACATCTTGCATTTTCATCATGTTCCGCCTGTGATAGCAAGTCTGCTGCGACCCAGCGTGGGTTAGAATTTTTATCTGCTATTACCATAATCTCAGATGGGCCTGCCACCATATCTATCCCTACCTTACCAAAAACCTGACGTTTTGCTTCTGCCACATAAGAATTTCCAGGGCCAACTATTTTCTCAACTGGTACTATTGTTTCAGTTCCATACGCCATTGCTGCAATAGCCTGTGCGCCACCTATTTTGTATATTTCAGTTATTCCACATATTCTTGCTGCAACAAGTATTAACTTATTTACCTCACCGTTATTAGCGGGGGTTACAACAACCATACGGTTCACCCCAGCTACTATGGCAGGAACCGCATTCATTATAACAGAACTCGGGTAAAATGCCTTCCCACCAGGAACATATAAGGCTACTGACTGAACTGCACCCCATTTCCACCCTAATGTAATACCATCTTTATCTGTATATTTTTCATCAAGCGGTATCTGCCTTTCATGATAGTCCTTAACCCTTAAATACGCTTTATTCAGCGCAGAAAACATCTCTTTCTCGCAGCTCTTATATGCCTCCTCAATCTCATCAACAGGAACCTTTAAGGTGTTTTTATCAATAGAAAAATTATCAAATTTCTCCGTATATGAGAACAATGCCTGATTGCCTTTGGTCTTAACATCCTTGATTATTTTCTCAACTGAGGCTTTTACCTGCTCATCAATTGATGTTTCGGGATATGCCACATCATATAAACTCTGTTCAAAATCACCAGATGTTATGTTAACCAACCTAAGCATTACTAATTAAAAACCCCTACTATATTGTTAATATCCTTCTTCATAGTTTTATATGATTGTTTATTTATTATCAATCTGGAAGAAACCTGCATTATAACCTCCAGTTCCTCCATATTATTTGCTTTCAGCGTTTCACCAGTACTTACTAGGTCAATTATGAAATCACATATGCCAAGTTTTGGCGCTAACTCAATTGATCCATTAAGCTTTATACATTCCGCCTGAGTGGCTTTTTGTGCAAAATGGCTTTTTGTAAGGTTAACATATTTCGTTGCCACCCGTACATGACTTTCGTTTTGATATTTCCTGCAGTTTTTTAACCCTGCGATAGACAGCCTGCACCTTCCTATTTTCAGATCCATTGGGGAATAAAG
>DQGZ01000122.1 GCA_003531345.1 Alphaproteobacteria bacterium
TGTGTTTCAATTATTTGCTGCTTTTTAGTGAAGCAGAAAATAGCCTCGCCTATTTTTTTTAATTCATCACCTAATTTATAATTTATATCACTTCGTACATATATATTATAATCAGTTTCTATTATTGGCTGAGGATTGATTTTTATATCTGAATTTTCAAATCTGCCATTTTGGAAATATATGCCCTTATTTTCATCAATTATTTTTATTCCACAGAATGTTGGATCTGTTAGCAGGTTTTTAGAGATTGTAGATATTTCCTCATTATTCAAATTCCATAAATGCACCGCAATAAAGTCAGACCTAGCACTAGATAATTTTATAGCAGAGCTTAAAAAGGTTTTGTTATAATTTTCAATGGTGGTTTTATAGTGAAGTATAAAAAATAATGAGAATAAAATAAGTGATACGGCGAAGCCAAAAAGGAAAGTTCTGAGTTTTAGGCTTTTTATCATTTGATTTTTTTACTATAAATATTGATAGGAGGCGTGATTAAATAATTAATACACCCAGTCATTCAGGTTATACTTATTTAATATCTGCAATAATCTTCCCGATTCCCTTAAGTCTTTTATGCCATTATCAAATATTTTAGCATATTTTTTTGAGTTAGGGTCAGAAGGGCTGAATGCTAGGTAAAATTTATGTTTTTCTGGCTCAAATTTATATGTTGCCCTGTCAATTGCAGAGATTTTATCTTCAAGCTGCATTTTCTTTATTGTGTAATTTGCAACTGCGTATTGCTCAATGAAAAGGTCTATCCTTCCTGCTGCAAGTTTTTTTAAGCTAGTGCCAAGTGCGTCAGCATCACTTAGAACCTGAACTTTCAAATTGTTTGATCTATTATGTTTTATATAATCATCAATTGCGGTAAAATATTTATAGCCATCAATTGAGCCAAGAGTTTTTCCTTTTAATGATTTTATACCTTTATATTTCCAGTTCATTCCAGTTTTTCCATAGAATGAATAGCTTGAAATGCCTATTGGCTCTTCAGGGAAGATAAAATTTTTAGCCTCTTCTTTTGAGGCGGCAATGGCGGCATTATAAGTGCCCTTTCTTACCTCTTTCAATGCACGGTTCCAGTTCAGAATTTTATATGTAACCTCAATTCCATGTACGGAAAATACTTCCCGTGCAATTTCAAGGACATATACCTCATCCTCAGTTTCTGGTGTGCAGTTATATGGGCACCATTCATCCGCAATAATTGTGATGGATTTTTGCTCCGCTGCGTTAGATAAAAAGGAAAAGAAAAAGATTGTAAATGCAATGCAAATATTTTTTTTCATAAAAACCACTGTATATAATTGACCTATACCTAAAATAACATTTTAAAATATACTTTTGATATAATCCTGATTATTAAAGCAAACTTGTTTAATGACTATATTCAATGCTAAGATTTGTAAACTATATCATCATCAAGAAAAAGTTATTTTTAACTTTTCCGTTGCTGATTTTCACTTTTATTGCACCAAAGCAATACATTAAAAAGATTGCATATAGTTTAAACACAAGTTTAAGGAATGATTTTTCAGTTAAATTGGGTAGGTTTCAGTTCGGCAGGGCAAAGAAAAAGGGGGTTAATATAATAGGCTATGCCTTTTATGACTCAGGGTATGGTGAGCATTGTAGGAACGTAGTAAGGGCAGTTGAGAGAAATAATATTGAATTTGATATTTTTAATCAGGATTACAAATATAGTGAGCGTGATTACAGCAATGATGAATTCAAAAAATATATAGGAAACAGGCTAAGATATAACACAAATATTTTTACACTAAGCCCAGTCATAGCCAATAAATTCTTCAAAAGAAACCCGTTTACTAAGTATGACGCACTAAGGCTTCCAGCAGGTTATAATATCGCCTACGGTTTTTGGGAAATGCCAAATCTGCCTAAAAAATGGGTGAATGTTATCTCAAAATTTGATGAGATATGGGCGCCAACTAGGTTCGTTCAGGATGCTTTTTCTAAAAACTCCATCACCCCTGTTATTCATATGCCAGCAGCAATTGACTTCAAGTTGCAGCAAAAATATTCACGCAGTAGCTTCAACCTGCCTGAAGATAAATTTCTGTTTATTTTCAGCTTTGATATAATAGGCTATGATAACAGGAAAAACCCAAAAGCAGTTATGGACGCCTTCAGGCAAGCCTTCAGTGAAAATAATCACGATGTGGCGCTGGTGCTAAAAATAGTTGACCATGGTGATAAGTTCAATCACATCAGGATAGAAAATTTTAAAAACTCCATCAACCTTCCTGAGCACCAGATATATTTAATTAATGAGAGCTACTCAAAAGATAAAGTGTTAGGGCTTTTTTCAGTATGTGATTGTTATGTCTCACTTCATCGCTGTGAGGGGTTTGGTATGGGTATTGCAGAGGCTATGAAGCTAGGTAAGCCAGCTATAGTAACTGGTTACTCAGGAAATCTTGATTTCAATAACTATGAAAATTCCTGCCTTGTTGACTATAAACTGGTTGAGGTGAAAAAAGATGCCTACCCTTTGATAGATGATACGGACGTATGGGCAGAGCCAGATATTAATTCCGCCGCAGGATATATGCAGAAAGTTTTTAATGATAGTGAATTCAGGGGGCGGATAGCGGCAAAAGGTAAAAAATTTATAGACGACAAGAGATCGGAAGAGCA
>DQGZ01000170.1 GCA_003531345.1 Alphaproteobacteria bacterium
ATGTTAATGAGCAAGACTTAAACAAAGGAAATTATGACGATATGCATTTTCCAAGATTTGTTTATGGTATGTTTAAAAGAGAGCAATTTTATGAAGCTTTGCAAAACCTTCCTGATTTTGTTGAAGCAATAGTGCTTGATAGAAAAATTACAAAATTTCACCAGCCAGAAGAGGGAAAAACAATATTATCATTTGAAAAACCAGCGCAAAGAATAACATTTGAAAAAAATGAAGAAGGTAAAATAGTTCAGAAAAACCTTGATAAAACATTTGATACAGTTGAAGCGGAATTAAAATTAATTGGAATTGGTTCGCCTGAGCCATCAACAATTGATAAGGTAAAAAATGAACCAAACTTCTTTGGCAGCACTACTGCGCTAAAAGATGGTATTGAAGGCTCTAGTTTCTATGAACAATTCAAAAGCCAAGCCTTAAAGATATTCAAAGAAACTGGAAAAAAGGTAGAGTTAGGAATTATGGGTACAGGACCTTCATTTCTTGATATGGCAAATATGATTTATAATGATAAGGAGCTAAGAGAGGCAATAAATATAACTGCTATTTCTTCATCTGGTATTTCAAAAACCTACCCAAAAGATGAAGAAATAAAAAACTACAAACCAAAGCATTTTAAGAAAGGTTATACATTTACTACAATACAAGAATTATTAGAACACGCTATTGACGAGGTAAAGCATGGCTTAGAACAAGGGGTTAAGCCACAAGTTGCTTTAAGAGGCGGTTGTAGGTTTGGTTCAATATTGTGGGGTCAGCTTAATGAGAGGCAAAGAAAAGAGTTTTATGAACAAGTTGGTGCAAAACAAATAGATAATTTGCTAAACTCAACAACAAAAGAAACTCAAATGGCTCTTGATAATCTTGATATAAAATATATTGCAGCAAAAATTGATGCAGAAAGCATAGAAAATCAAGATGGAAAGCTAAAAATGAACCTTTCTACTGACCATTTGCAAAATGATAATTTTATCAGAAATCCCAAGGCTTCACAAAACGAAACAGAGGCTAAGTTTGATATAGTTGTAAATTGCATGGGTTTTGGGAAAGCTCTTGAAGTTGATTTGCTACAAGATGGATTAGATAAAGGTTTTTTCCAGACAGTATCTGACCCTACAAAAAGAACTGGAGTTGAAGTTAATGAAAATATGGAAATTGGTAATGGTGCTTATATGAACGGTTATTTAGTGGCTGGAACGGGTTATTTAAAAGGTCAGCCACAATTGTTAAATGCAGTTTTTGCTGCAAGTGCAAAATTTGCGGCTAAATTAGGAGAACAATTATTTGGTAAAGAACAAAATTTAATAATTCAAAGAATGAGTGGGAAGTTTATTGCTCCGCCAAATATTGAAAAATTTGAAGCTATAGAACAATCTAAAGGTTTAGGTATCGGGTAATGCAATCAGGAAAAATTACATTTGTTGAAAAACTCAAGTTTGAAAAGAATGATGCTATTGTTCTAATCAAATTTTTGCATAAATCTGGTATGAATATTTTTATGTATTTGAAATGTTCAAAAGCAAAATATTTAGAGCTTGTGAATGCTTACGAAAAAAATGAGGAAATAATATTTTCTAAATATGGTGAAATAATTATGTTCGGTGAAAACGAACCAAACCAAGAAACTATTGAGTTTATTCAAAATATAGGATTATAAGTTTAAAAACTAAACTTATTTGAAACAAAAAAACATCATAAATGGCTGGTTGAATGTTGATAAGCCGCAGGGGTTAACCTCGGCAGATGTGGTGAATATTATCAAAAAAATACTTCGCCCCGTAAAAATTGGGCATACAGGAACATTAGACCCGATGGCAACGGGGGTTTTGCCCATCGCGCTGGGTGAGGCAACAAAACTTATCCAATTCATTGAAAATAAAAGGAAAACTTATGAATTTAGGATAGTTTTCGGTGCGGAGACAGATACAGATGACGCAGAGGGCAAAATCATCAAAAAATGTGAAAAAATACCAAAAATTGATGAAATTTTAGCAATATTACCCCAATTTATTGGAAAAATTAAGCAAAAACCACCAATTTACTCAGCTTTAAAGATAAATGGCGTTCGGGCGTATGAACTTGCGCGAGTAGGTAAAGCTCCTGAGATGAAGGACAGGGAGGTGGAAGTATTTGAGTTAGGAATTAGCTCGTCATTGCGAGGAGCAGATGCGACGAAGCAATCCATCCTAATAAGCGAAACTCAAAGTCCAATAGATTGCTTCGCTAATGCTCGCAATGACACATCTGTACTGCTTCCTGCTTCCCATTTCCTACCCCCTATAATTACCGCTACCGTCTCCCGTGGTACTTATATTCGTACACTTGCCAAAGATATTGCGGCTGAACTAGGTACTTTAGGGCATATTGACTATTTGAGGAGGACGAAAGATGGGGTTTTTGAGTTAGGAAATAGCTCGTCATTGCGAGAAGCATATGCAACGAAGCAACCCATCCTTACGGGCCAGATTACAGACCCTATGGATTGCTTCGCTAACGGTCGCAATGACAAAAATGCACTAATTCCTAATGCCTGTTTCCTAGACCCTAATAAAGACTTGCAATCAATAAAAAATGATTTATTAAACCAGCTATCTGAAATAGATTTTGTGCTAGACGACATCCCTGTACTAAATCTAAATTCTGCTGATGCCTTGCGTCTTCGTCAGGGGCAGAAGATACCTAATCAGGGTAACCAAGAAGGTATTTACAAGCTTTATAATGAAGGTAGTTTGCAGGCAATGGTGGAAGTGTCAGACGGGCTAATTCGAATAGTTAGGGGTATTAACCTTTAACTTCAGAAATTTAGAAATTTTGAAGATATGTTTTCCAAATTTTTAAGTTTCTGGCTGAGTTAGTCCATTTTAAAAACAATAATAATGGAGAATACGATGTCGATAACTGCAGAAAAAAAGACAGGTCT
>DQGZ01000147.1 GCA_003531345.1 Alphaproteobacteria bacterium
ATTTATATATAAATTTTTCCGTAGTAAAAAATTTTTAAAAAATTTATATAAAATCCGAAATTCTTTACACTTTTTTAACTATTTTCTGTTAGTCTTATAGTGTTAGTAATTTAATATTTATATATTATGGGTCAACCTATAAATTTGATTAATGTAGCTACTTGGGGATTAAGAATTTCCACCGCTTTTATACCTTACGCTATTTCAAGTATATACAATAAAGTTGCTGGTGACCCTAACGACAAGAAAAGTCACTTTACGGCATATGTTGATTATTTTAATGATACAGCCCAAATGGCTGCAAATGCAGAAAAACTATTGGGAATAGATAGAGCTATTGTGGCTTATGCAGGCGCGGCAGATATTAAGGATGATATAGAAAGAATAAAAGCCACAGCTGAAAAACTTGGTGAAGTTAAGTTCGTAGAGATTACGAAAGACATGACCAAAACAGAAAAAAAAGAGGCAAGAAAATATAACAGAAATAATGCAGCACATAATATTGAAGTTAGAAAAGAAAGGGAAAAGTTTTTTAAGTCAGCAGAGGGTAATCAATACTTATCATCAATACTAAATTTAGAGAAAGCATTCAATGAAATTGAAAAAACCCAGGGAGTTTCACGCATGGCTATAAGTGCGGTTACAGGTGGTAAGGCTGGATTCTCTGAGTTGGCTAGGGCTGCAGAATGTCTTAGGGTATGTTATTATGGTGAAGCTCCAACAACTCTTTTAAGGCAATATAGAAAGCAAAATGGCTTTGGTTGGGATAATGAAAGAAGGGGATTTTTTGATAACTTAGTATACTCTACCAAAGTAGTTGCGGATAATTTATCGTTTAGGTTTTGGGATGATGTAGTTGGTATCAATCCAAATCCGACCCATACAAAACCTATTGGAAACAAGAGGGCTCTATACGCTGATTATACGATACTTTCAGCAAGAGGAATTTTTACAGGCATACCTGTTTTCAGCGCTTTAAAGGATATGACGGTGGGAACTTGGAGATTCATTGAAAGCGAAGTATTAAAAAACTTTGAAAGCAATCAAAGGGCAGCATTACATAGGGCGGAAGCAAGCTCTGCAGCTGCACAGCAATATGGTATAATGGTTACTAGGTACGAGAATCAGTATAGAAAAATTGCAAGGATTTTTGATACTTACGCAAAAGAGGAAATTGAAAATTTTGTTTCTAATAAAAAGTTTGCTGGTGATGGAATAGTAGTATCTGAAGGTCAAAGTAAAAAAAATTTTTCTAGATGGAGAGATTTATATACCGATGAAAGAGGCCCGGTGATAGATATGTCTAAGATTATAGATAATTTTGCAAAAATTTATATGAAGGACATTCTTAACACCCAAAGTTCTGGTGGTGAGTTCGCAACGAGTCAAAATGTAATTGACATACTTCATGGTTTTGTACTCGAAGGTAAATTCAATCATTTAGGTCATCGAGTTGAAAAAGCAAATGAATGGATTGCAAAAGGTAACAAAAATGGAAGAAACTTTGAAGAGAAATATTTAGATGCTATTGATAATAAAATTATTTTTCCTGTAAAAAAATGGGTTGCTTCGTTTAACCCCACCCCACATGTAAAATTTTTAGACAGACCAAGTGAAACCCTCGGAGAGAAAATGGCTGACGGAACATACAATTTTCCGAACCAGACAGTTAGAGAATTCATGGTGCAACGAATAATGGTCATTGCTGGATCTGGCTTTAAAAAGCAGTCACAAAGAACTAGAGAGGAGGTGGTATACAGAGTTGGACCAGAGAGAGAATACGAATCAAAGAGAACTTTAGTGCCTGATATAGACGAAACCACTGATCAACAGAGAAAGAATCCTAACGGCCAACCAAAAATGAAATTTGAGTATGAAGCAGTAGAAAAGCACAACTTTACAAAAACTAGATCTGGAGTAAAAAGTCCTTGGGATGTTGACAGAACTAAATTACCTAATAATGGCATAAAATTTGAAGGTGAAACTCCTAGATATACACTACCTTTGGGGATTCAATTTGAATTAAAAGCAAAGCTAAGACCAATTGTAAAAGCAGCTGCACTAATAATTGGAATTAATTATGCTGCTGATACAACCCCTCAAAGGGATGTCATTATGGAGTCAGCTAATTTTATAGGTGCAATACCTGCAACGGTAATAAATATTGGTGGTATGGTAAATGCAGGGGTGTTTAACAACAATGATAGAACGAGGACTGTCAAGAGAGCCATGAAAAATATAAACTTGAAGACGGAGTTGTAATTAAAATTTAGAATGAAAAATTTTGCACTGATAGGAGCGGCTGGCTACATAGCACCACGACACTTGCAGGCCATTAAGGCTACCGGAAATAATCTAGTTGCAGCAATGGATAAAAATGATAGTGTTGGAATTCTTGATTCTTATTTTCCGGATTGTGATTTCTTTACAGAATTTGAGAGATTTGACAGACATTTAGATAAGCTCAAAAGGAAAGGTATTAAGATCGACTACGTTAGTATTTGTTCTCCGAATTATTTGCACGACTCCCATATTCGATTTGCACTACGGCATGGAGCTGATGCAATATGTGAAAAACCATTGGTGCTCAATCCTTGGAATGTGGATGCGCTTTCTGAAATTGAAGATGAAACAAGGAGAAAAGTATACACTATACTTCAACTCCGACTTCACCCGAGTATAATTGCATTGAGAGAACAAGTGCAAAATGGCCCTAAAGAGAAAGTATATGATGTCGAGTTATCTTATGTAACATCAAGGGGTAATTGGTACCATCACAGCTGGAAAGGAGATGTGTCTAAATCTGGCGGAAT
>DQGZ01000196.1 GCA_003531345.1 Alphaproteobacteria bacterium
TCTGATGGTTCAAAGGTGCATTTACCAATCATTTTTTCCATCTGCTTTCTGTCCATTGCAGATTTCTGGCTAAAGGCTATTTCGTTATATTTATTTATGAACTCCTGAGTTATATAATCAGCACCTAATAAAATTTGCTTTTCTAAAACCAGACTGGCTTCTCTTTCTGTTAAGTTTCTAGGTATTGAATTGATATAGCTATCTGCTTTATTTCTAAACGGTTCATCAATTTTATGATTTTTAACTAGCAACTGCGGAAATGTTAGCAAGTTTTCTTGCTCAAGTTTTTTTGTATTTTCCCTGATTGCATCCTTAACCCTACCTTCTTCCTTTGCTTTATCTTCTGCTAGCTCCCCTTTTTGTGGCTTATAACCTCTAAGTTTTGCGATATGATATAATACCCTAAATAATTCTTGTTTATCTAACTTTCTATCAAGTGCTTCTGCTCTTAATTGCCAAGCATTTTTTGTTAGCGGTTGAGGTTTCAAAATATTGTCTATTTCATCTTTTGTTAAAATATTTGCACTTATAAAAAGCTGTCTGATTTTATCTAACCTATAACGCCTTCTTCTTAACCTTCTTCTTGATGAGCGTTTTTCTCTTCTAGGTAAAGCAAGTGATTTTCCATCTTTTGGGTTTTCTGCCTGAGTGAAAGTTCTTACTCCTAATCCCAAAACTTTCCCCTGCAATATTTCGCCAGTTTCAGGATTTATAGTTTGCAACTTGTCTTCATCTATTTCATTTATTGCCCAACCTATTGAAGCAATACCAATATCTAACCCTAAAACTTTTTTCATATTTACAACCATAAGTTTATTTATTGACATTATATAAAATAGTTTTTATGTTCAACTATGAATTTCTCTTGTAGAATATCTGTGTGGAAATGGTTGTTATAATAAGAAGAAATTCGTTGGTTCCTCCCGTAGCAATACGGGATACCCTTTTCATAAACTGAGATATTGTTTTTTTTTAAGATTTTTTGCCCTCTGGTTTCATAAAAAGTAAAATGGGGGTATCGGTGGGGGTATCGACATTCTTCACATCAGCTACTATTTATATTTATCAGTTACTTAGACCCCAGATGTGAGTGAGGCCACGGCACCATCTTATAGTTCTTACAAGTTCATCAAAGTTATCAAAGTCAACAAAATCAACCACCTTGAATAAATTGCCTTCCTTTGTCGTTCACTCCATATCATTGACTTCCTACTAAAATGGGGGTACAAATGGGGGTATATTTTTGGGGGTATAAAATTTATACCCCCACTTTATGAAGCTCACAGAAATAAAAATCAAAGCTCTAAAACCAAAGGATAAAGAGTATAAAGTATTTGATGGAGATGGCTTATTCCTTCTGGTTCACCCGAACGGCTCAAAATATTGGAGGCTAAAATATCGCTTTAATGGTAAGGAGAATATATTTTCTATAGGCATATACCCCCAAACCTCACTGGCAGAAGCTAGGGAAGAAAGGTTCAGGCTTAAAAAAATGATAAAAGAGGGTATAAACCTTAACCAGCAAAAAAAGGCCGATAAAAGAATTGAACTGGCAAAAGAGGCTGATAGTTTTAAATCCGTTGCTTTGGAGTGGCATAGCAAAAACTCCAAAAAATGGACAGAGGAACACGCAAAAAAACTGAAAGGCTGGATTGAGAAGGATATTTCTCCGATTATAGGTTCAATACAAATTTCTGAATTGAAATCACCCGACATACTTGCCGTAGTTATTTAGAGCATTTTTTGGAACTAATGAGTCGTTTTCTGAATTAAAAAAACAAGCTTCTCCAAGAAGCTCTATAGTTATGGAAGGGGTAGGGGGAAGGGCAAAGGAGGATAAAATGACTGTAGATGTAACAATTAAATTAAACGAATTATTACAAAGAATGCCTACTGGGCTAACAGAAGCCCAAATAAAAGCTCGCCTTGCTGAAGCTGGAATATCTGCACATCATGCAGGAGCGGTGGTAGACGCACTTGGTGATGCAAAGGATGCTGCGACCCCAAAGGCAGAAGCGGGCGTAGAATTTTTAGGAGTTGGTAAAAAAGGTATGGGTGTATCACCTAAAGCATCTTTTAACCCTAGCCTTTCAGCAGTAGAAGAACTTTACAAATAAGTAGTTGGAAAGCTTGAGTATGAAGGTGGGGAGATAAAAAACCTTCCAACCTTTTTATGCGGGACTAAGAGTTAGGAGCTTAAAGATAGGAAATTAGAGGCTTTTTTGTTTAGTAAAATAAAGTACCAAACTCCGCCCTCCCATCTCCACCACCCTGTATAAACTATATCCAGCCTGCTCTCTCGCGTGCTGTCATAATGGTTTCATTTGCCGCTTCTTTGGTGAACTCATCATCACCCACTATCTCAATAAGCTCATCAGATGCGAGGTCTGCCACGTCTTCAAGGGTTCTTACCCCTTGTTTTATCAACAGCCCAGCAATTTCACCAGTGATATTAGGTAATGCTGTTATCTCTTTGCTTTCACCTGTTCTATCCTTTTTCACGAAAGCAGCTTGTGCTTTGGCTTTTTTTGCTTCTATGGCTTCCTTGTTATTACCCAGCCATTCTTCAGCACGTTTTTGTAACTCTTCCACTAATGAATCTTCAAAACCTTCAATTTTCAGAAGTTCAGATTTTTCAACATATGCAACTTCTTCCATATTGGTGAAACCTTCAGAAGCAAGCAACTGACCAATAACCTCATCAACATTAAGGTTTTCAGCAAACATGGTAGAAAGCCTGTTGAAATCATCAACACTTCTGGTTGCATCCTGAGTTTCAGATATAATATCAATATTCCAGCCAATAAGCTGAGAGGCAAGCTTAACATTCTGCCCCCTTCTGCCGATTGCGAGGGAAAGCTGGTCATCAGGAACTACTGCTATTATTTTATGGCTGTCTTCATCTATAACTATTTTCTGTACTTCAACCATTGAATCACGGGTTTTAGAGCCGATAGCATTAACTGCAAGGGTTGCAAGGTCATTTGACCATTCAATTATGTCTATCTTTTCGCCTTGCAGCTCATTGTAAACTGCTGTTACCCTTGAGCCGCGTGGCCCAATACATGAACCAACCGCATCAATTGAAGAATCATCAGAATAAACGGCAATTTTAGCACGAGAGCCAGCGTCACGTGCAACTGCCTTAATTTTAACTACACCGTCATATATCTCAGGAACTTCCTGTGCAAAAAGTGCTGCTAAAAAGTCATTGCAGGTTCTGGATAAGAATATCTGTGGGCCTTTGCGTTCACGGCGAACATCAATTATATAGGCACGGATACGGTCACCCTTCCTGTAACTTTCACGAGGGATTATCTGGTCACGCTTCAATACGGTTTCTGTTCTGCCAAAGTTAATTAAAATGTCGTTATTATTTTCAACACGCTCAACCACACCGCTGGCTATTTCGCCAGTTCTGTCTTTGAAGTCTTCATATTCCCTTTCTCTTTCTGCTTCACGTATCTTAGACATCAATACCTGTTTGAATGTCAAGCCAGCAACACGACCGAAATCAATCGGTGGCAATTCCTCAGAAATAGTTTCACCAATTTCAACAGCAGGGTTCTTTTTTACGGCAAATTTTTTATCTATTTCCTGATTGTGATCCTCAGCCTTTTCAACAACTTTAAGGTCACGGAAAATTTTGATAGA
>DQGZ01000013.1 GCA_003531345.1 Alphaproteobacteria bacterium
AAAGAAAAACGGCAGTAGTTTTAAAATAGTTGATATAATTGGCGAAGGTGTAAGCTATATAACCAATCAGCGTAGTGATTTTGGCTCCGCCCTTTCGCAAATGCCATTGGTTGAATACAACTTATATACTTAAACCCTATATAGCCAGCGCCTTACTATAAATATCGTCAGCATTGTTATCAGGAAGCTGATGGTAACATCACTTAAATAATGCCCGCCCTGCACTACCCTGCCCAGTGATGCTATAACCGCATAGATGGATGTTACGGTAAAAACCAGCCTGCGCCTGCTTTGAGCAACCAAAAAGCCCAGCGCTATCAGTGAAGCCGCCATGGAAGCATGCCCAGAAGGGAAGGAATTATTACCATCGTGAGCTCTTTTAATTTCATAAATCGGAGTAAATTTCAATTCACCGCCAAATTGCTCAATATGTCTTGGGCGCGCCCTGTCCCAGAATGGTTTCATTACATTATGCACCATAACCCCAGGTGTTATGATAATAACTAACAGTAGCAAAGCCGCCGCCCTGTTATCAAAGCGGATATAGCCACGCACCTTGTCTGCGATGGATTGCAGTGGCAGTTTTATATTTTTTTTCTTGAGAAAATCATATAAAATTATGAACGAAGCTACCCCCGCAGTAAGAACGCAGAATACTCGCACAGACATATACACCCCATAAACTATCGGGTGATATGCCAGATAAAAACCTTCTTTGTAGAATAACCCACTGACTATCAAGTCAATTTGTGGGTAAGTACAGAATAACAAAATGGCAGCTATAAGCGCAATTATGGTCAGTTTCATGTATAATTTTATTGGGCGTTATTAGTACTTGACTTAAAAGCAATAAAAGATTATTTAGCAAGCCCTTTTTAATAAAAAACGTAATACTAAAATTATGCCTACTATAAACCAATTGGTTAGAAAACCTAGGGTAAAAATTGAAAAAAGGAACAAAGTTCCTGCACTTGAAGCTAACCCTCAGAAGCGTGGTGTTTGCACTCGTGTTTATACTACAACTCCTAAAAAACCTAACTCGGCACTTCGTAAAGTTGCGCGTGTAAGGCTTTCAAACGGCTTTGAAGTTACAGCCTATATCCCTGGTGAAGGGCACAATTTACAAGAACACTCTGTGGTTATGATCCGCGGTGGTAGGGTAAAAGACTTACCAGGTGTTCGCTACCATATTATTCGTGGTACTCTTGATACTCAAGGCGTTAAAGACCGTAAACAGCAACGTTCTAAATACGGTGCTAAACGCCCTAAATAAATGCTACTCAAATAAAGCCTGACAGCTTTATTTGTTTTAAAATCAAACAAGTTTTTGAGGCGGCACTCTAGAACTTGTTATTAATAACTGATTCAAATTTCTGAAGGCCGTCATTAAGGTAAGAAGTTTGGCATTAAAACCCGCAAAAACACTGGTTTTAATTATAGGAGAAAATATATGTCTAGAAGGCACAGCGCAGAAACAAGAAAGGTTTTACCAGATGCAAAATTTGGTAATGTAACCGTTACAAAATTAATTAACTACCTGATGGAAGGCGGCAAGAAATCAGTTGCGGAAGCAATTGTTTACAATTCTTTTGACCTTCTTGCAAAACAAACAAAAAATGACCCTCTTCAGTCTTTCTCTGAAGCTTTAGATGTTATCCGCCCTACGGTTGAAGTTCGCTCACGCCGTGTTGGTGGTGCTACTTATCAGGTTCCAGTTGAAGTTCGCCAGAACCGTTCAGTTGCGCTTGCCCTACGCTGGATAATTGATGCAGCTAGAAAAAGAAAAGAAAAAACCATGCAGCAACGCCTAGCTGCTGAATTGATTGATGCACTTAACAAGCGTGGTTCAGCACTTAAAAAACGTGAAGATACCCATAAAATGGCTGAAGCGAACAAAGCATTTGCCCATTTCCGTTGGTAATCATTATTTGCCAATTGGTAAAAACATAAAAGGCGGGTTTTTTAACCCGCTTTTTTTTGCCCGCTTAATTGCTTACAATAATAGATTTCACCGCACTAGTATAAAAAATAAAAAAGAAATTAGACAAATATGCAGATTTAGGTAAATAGTCGTCCATGATTTCTTTAGAGGGGTGGCCGAGTGGTTTAAGGCGTGCGCTTGGAAAGCGTATATACGTTAATAGCGTATCGTGGGTTCGAATCCCATCCCCTCTGCCATATATAGCCATGACGAGAGGCATTAATATTCCACTCCTTTTAACATATCCGCTTCATTTTTTGGCTTTGTTGTTGTTTTTTTTGGAGTTACGGGTTTTTCTTTCGGTTGCTCCGTTCCGCCAAAAACATCAGTAAAAGCCTTGGTTATCATATCGTTGTATAAATTAAGGATATCCATTTCATTAGCTATGCCTTCCTGCACTTGGGGGGCAGGTATACTTGCTGTTGAAAGACCATTAAATTTAGCAGTTTCTACCTTTTTTTCATATGCTTCCTTATCCTTTTTTACTCTTTCAATAGTCCCTGAACTTACATTTCTTCTTGCTTCAGGGATAATGCCAAGATTTTTTATTGCATCCTCATAATTGGACTTGGTTACGGAGTGTTCTTCAAAATATGTGGTAATTTTATTTATAGCCTGCCTTAGCCCCTCATCTGGTGCATTTCTTAAATTATCTGGTGTGTTGGGGTTATTGTCTTTCTCTATATCTGAATTATAATATTTACGGAAATTTTCTATTACATCCCTCTCCTCTTTTGAGATTTGCTTTTCGCCATCAGTGGCGAATGATATAAAAGCATCTTCAAAATATTTCTTTTGTATTGAATCGGCATTTCTACTCGGAATAGGGTTTTTCTCTAAAAATTTTTCCAAATCTGAAATTGCTTTATCATAAGCAGTGGTTTGTCTTTGTGCTAAGTTGACGGTTGATTGGTTTAAACCAGAATATGGTAACAAGTTGTTGCCTTCTAATTTTACGGCTTTAGTTCTATAATCATTTATTAAATCTTGGTTGATAAATGGTGTTAATGTAGTGATGAGGTTTTCAAACTTCTGTTTAGGCGATAACTCTCTTACCTGAAGTTGCCGTTGGAGTTGCTGTTGTTTCATAATATCCCCATAAATTTTAACCTAAAATAACACGCAAAGGTTAATAAATCATTAACCTTTATGCTTTATACTCAAAAAAAATATTTAAGTACAAGATGGACGAAAAAAATGTAAAACCTGACCTTATAATTAGGCTTTTGCCCGAAAGTACAAGGAAAAGATATTATGAGATTGTTAATATTTTTGAAAAGCATAATGCTGGGCTGAATGATACGGAAAAGCTGAATATTATTGATAATTTTCTAATTTCTTCTGCAGGAAGTTTAAAATCTGTAGAGGCGGACTATTTCCAGATATTAGATAGGAGAAAGGGTGATAAGGAACTAACCCCAGAATATTTTGATAAGTTAACTACGGAAGCCAGAGATGATTATAGAATTAGAATAGCGAATTATGAAACTATGTTTGGCTATAAGCCTAGTAAAATTTCCCGAAATTTTAATAATGAGTATTTTGAATTTATTGCAAAGCAGAAGAATATCGCTGAAAATATTAGTGATAAAAATAAAAATGAACTGCATATTGAAAGCTTTAACCAGCAGACTTGGAAAGCATTATCCTCCTTAGACCTAAGGCAGTTGAGAGGTAATTTATCTGCAGTGAATGTAGCGAATTTTGTTACATTTGACGAGTTTCATAAAAAGGTAAATGATATTTATGACAAAAGTAGTTTTGTATTCACTAATTTATGCAAAAAACATAAATTTGGCTATGCCTTAGATTTATGGCACGAAAGTTTTAAAGACACTGCTTTTAATAAGTTTGAAGAGCTTACAGGTGATGCGAATACTAGGCTTGTTGTCGTCGTTGGAAATGATTTAGGGGTGCAATATGTTAGTAATATTCCATCTGCATTGAGAAGGGCGGGGTATGAAGATGCAGAAGTTATAATGAATCCTACACCAGATTTTGCAGGGCCTGAAAGCTTAAAAAACACTGGTTCAGTTGATATAGAGCAGGTTTACAAAAAATTTTGGAAGAAGGATAAAGGGAGAGAAAATGTATTGATTTGTGTGGCACACGGATATGTCGACCCTAGATCATTAGAGCATAGAATGTCTTATAGTTTGAATGAAGAAGATGTTTCATCAAGGGAGCAGATTATTAATATCACTAAAGCAAATAAAGAAAATAATGAGCCAATTACTGTGTTTTTTGACTCCTGTTATTCTGCTATGCTAAAATGTAACATGCCTGTTGCTGAGATGATGCCAACATCACAAATTGTTGTAAGCACTAGTTTTAATTTAAATGAAGCAGAAGAGGCATATCAGATTGATATAGAGAATTCTTTCTTAAGATTTGCTAGGTATAAAGATGTTCCAGCAAGTGCTCCTTATCTTATGCAAACCTATTTGCTGGGCTTGAAAAACCAAGTTCCGCCAGAGTTACTAACTATCGAGCATGATAGGTCTTTAAGTGTTTGTAGTCCAGGTATGTATTTAAGTGAGTTTTTGCATAGGAAAGCAGATTCTGAGTTAAAATATACATTTCCAGTTTCAAAAATAGAAATTGATTATCCTCAGTCAAAAATTTCACAGGAAGAGTTTGAGACGATTATTTTGCCATATTTAAAAAAGCTAAAAGTTTCTGAGGGTGATATAGCAGAGGCGATTGGAGATATTAATATATGTCGTATACCAGCAGATATGGCTGAACAACCAAGTGCTGAGGTTAGTGATAAAACCTATGGTATTAGTTGTTTGATTGCTATGGCTATTACTAATGGTTTTAGTTATGACGAGAGTGAATATCCGTTAGTTAAGTGTAACCCTAATATGGTAATTCCAAGAGAGTATTTGGAAGATAGGCATTTAAACTTACTATTTAAAGCTAGTGAGTTTATGAGAATGCACTTTCCTAAATCTGTTGAAGTTAGGGTTGATATTCCTTTGTCAGACCAATTTGATGAATTATTGCAGTATAAGACCTCAGAAGGACAGAATGCTTACCATATTTTTGCAAATCACCTAAATAATGACATTTTGGAGATGATTAAAGCTAGGGATATGGAGGGGTGTTTTCAACCTGATATAAACCAAAAGGATAATGCAGGTTATGCTCCTATACATTTGTTAATCAAAAATAATAATTCCGTACCAGAAATAGAAAAATTTTTACAAAATTTTGGTGATAAGTTAGATAAAAAAATTACTACTGGCCCTCAAGATATTGGGGTGTTTTTTTATTTACTGGAAAAGCCTGATTTATTAGCATTATTTGAAAAACATGGGTTTGACCCAATGCAAGAGAATAAAACGCAACAAATTCCAATTGAATCGTATTCAGAGTATGAAAATTATAAACTTAAAGCACTAGAAAAAGAAACCAATATCCATAAAAAAGCATATGCATTAACTCCATATGTTGATAATTTAAAGAATTTTGAGAAAAGTTTAGATTTTTATATACAAACCGCAGAGAGCCAAAATATAAACTTAAATAATAAGGCGGAGCATATAAACAAATATTTAACTAGCCTTCAGGGCTTAATTCAGGGTTGCTTAGAGGGTAATTTGGTAGATGATACGCTTATTCGAGAGTTAAATAAAGCTAATACAAAAATTACAGAATTATTAGGCAGGCTTTCTGAGCACGATAATTTAATGGAGGGCAGAGGAATGATAGAAAATGGAGTGATTATTCCTAATAAACCTGATTTTGATATAATTATGCCTAGCTTGATTGGGCTGGGTATTTCTAATAAAACCCGTGAAATTTGTTAGTTGTATAAGAATTCATGTATGTTATCACCCCTAAATAACATAGTTCAAAAATGCATAGAATGTGCTTTAGAGAACAAAAATTTAAAACCATCCATATTTAAAGCATTATGGCTTGGCTTGCCCCTTAGCTTTGTAACTAGGGAAGAAAAAGGCACTTCAACGATTGGTATAATTAAGGATGCATTGATAGGTACCACCTCAAAAGATTTAAAAATTTTTAGAAAAATAGGAAAAATAATTTTAGAAGCAGATGATAGGTTCGACACAACAGACGATTCCATTATATTAACTTATGGAGAATCTGGTTTCGGAATAGAAAAATCAGCTTTTTCATCTCATTCTGGAATATTTACAGAGCAAAACTGGAAAGATATTGACAAACTGCATGAGAGTGGCATCTTTTCTAAAGACTCTATTTATTCAATAGTAAATATTGGAACATCAAAAATGAGAGAGGAAGCTAAACTTTCAGCTGAATTTAAAGAAACACGATCAGTTACTGCAAGAAATGGCTTAGAAACATGCCATTTAGATACCGATG
>DQGZ01000159.1 GCA_003531345.1 Alphaproteobacteria bacterium
ATTATAAAAGGACTGAAGACGGCAATTATGAGTTTATATTTAATGACGGATCAACTCAGCTGGTAAATAAAGAAAATGTAATGAAACGAGTTATGATGGATGCCGCAGATCAAACCGTTGAATTAGACCCAGATGCAGTTTATAGATATGCTTTTAAGGGGTTTGTTGATAATAATGGAAGAACTTTAAATTATAATGAAACAATAGCTTATATCGGCCAAAATTCAGAGTATAAAACAGATTCAAAAGGCAAGGTCAGTACGATATATTATGGGTTTGCTGAGCAGGCGGAAGCTGCCTTGCAAGATAATGCTTATTACGACCAAGATAAGCTAAAAGCCTATATTCCAAAGCAAAATAATGCTTTTTACTTTATACAGGCAGATGAAGCGCACAGAATAAAATATGACCCCAACCATTTAAACCAAAAAAGTAAGGCTTTATTTAAACTTCTTAGAGAAAAAATAGGTGACGAAGGGGCTTATATGATAGCAGAAGGTTTTGGTAATGATGGAATAATGGGTGCGCTGACACAAGCTCTCTTGGTATTGCTAAACAAACAAGACAAAGATCACAAATTTAAAAAGGCAGAGGATTGGGAAAAAGAACTAGGGCATCCACCAACAATTTCTGATGTGCAGGGCCTTATAGATAAACTCGAACCAGCTCAAAAAGCTGTTATTGGCCAATTAGTGAGAGTTGAAGAAAGGGATAAAGGAAATGGAAAAATAGAAAAAGTTTTAGTAATGAACGTTGACCCTTCTGAAGGCTTAGCTAACAATCAAATTATGCTTACAGAACAAGAAGCTAGAAGTTTTATGAAGGCTTTTGAGGAAGGTAAGCAAGCGGCTTTAATGGCTGAGATAATTGCTAGGGAAAAAAACCTACACATCAAGGTGTTTAATGATGCAATAGGTTATAACCCTGAAACTAATAGTGTTATTACTGAGAAAGCTACACATCCAATAACTAGGGAGAATTATCAGGCAGCAGTTGTTTTAACAGTTGAAGAAAAGAAAAAAATTGCAGAGGCATTCCAAGAAATATATAAAAAAAATAACCTTGCAGATAATTTTGCAGCTTTTAAGGGTGAATTAAAAATTGTCGATAGTAAAGAACCACTTGCTTACAGGGCAATATTATATCTTGAAGATGAAATAGTAAGATATCATGATGAGGTGTCAATAATTAATGCAGATCTTTTGGAATATTCACCAAAAGGAAAAACTTTTACAGGCAGTGAAACACTTACTCACTTAGCAAGCATAGTAAATGCAAGGGCTACAATAACAAGATAATTTAGGCGCTTAATAGGTTGTTAACATATTATTCCACCAATTTAATTAAGTTATAAGTAGAGACTAATTTTTCTGGGAATAAAAAGGAATTGAAGAGTTTTAGAAAGAATTTGGTAGCCTTTTCTTTCTGTATTTTGAGAGACCTATGTGAGTTTTCAAGCTATGTATAGATGTAATTCATGACTCCCTCAGCATAAATCTGGAATTTTATATTATAATGTGTTATAAGTTGAGTCATAACCCAAATTTTTATTTAAATTGGAGTATAATAAATTTGAAGAACTGGCTATTTCATTAGCGGAACAGGTTCATGAGATACATCTGAATAATAGGTATACACCTTGCCCTGGCGAACTAGATAAAGGTGAAGAACAGCTAAAGGCTCTTAGATTATCTGCTGATGCGGTAGATAATTTTATTAGAGAGAATGAGCATTTATTTTTGAAAAACGGAGCCTTAGATGAAATGTCATTAATTAGTGTAATTGGCAGAGCTGGAAGGATTTCATCTGACTCAGTTTCAGAGGTGCTTGGTTACGTTGAAACAACAATTGACCGACCTTCCGCAATGGTAATAATTACACAATATGCAAAATCAGTATCTGTCAACGTTGGGATAAATACTCAAAAATAGTATATAGCCCTCTAAATCTCTTTGCCTAATATCTCCCTGCCTTCGGATTCGTTTATGTCTGCTAATATTGTTTCACCACCCACAACTTTCTGACCAATTGCAACCTTAGGGATAATACCATTAGGCAGGTAAACATCCACCCTAGAACCAAAACGGATTATACCTATCCTTTGCCCTTTTTCGAGTTTTTCGTCTTCCTTTACAATGCATTTTATCCTGCGGGCAATAAGACCTGCAATCTGCACCACGGCAACTTCCCTGTTATCTTCAGTTTGTATCAGCAAGGAATTTCTTTCATTTTCTTCACTGGCCTTATTCAACTCCGCACTGAGGAATTTACCAGGATTATAAACTATTTTTTTAACAATACCTTCTATTGGCGTTCTGTTAACGTGAACATCAAGCACGCTTAAGAAGGTGGATATACGGTAAACCTCGTCTGTTTCTATGGCATCAAGCTCGGCTGGAAGGCGAACTTTTGTAATATCAATAACATATCCATCTGCACCGCTTACAACCAAGTTGTTTACTTGTGGCACAACTCTTACTGGGTCACGGAAGAAATATATTACGAACAAAGACAACACCAGTGATATATGCCCAAAGAAATCAGATACTTGGTAGAGCAGAATGGTTGCAGCAAGGGCTATTATTATAAAAATATACCCCTCTTTATGGATGGGATGCACATATTTATTTAAAACTTCTGCTTTCATTGCTTATTATAAATTAGATGATTTTTTTACTTCTCAAATGCTTTAATACTAATTTATGCAAATTATCAATAGTATCATTTGCATTTATTATCACGCACCTGTCTTTATTCTTTTTTGCTATCTTTAAAAACCCACTACGAACTTTATTATGAAAAGCACCACCCATTTTTTCATAACGATTTTCATTGCCTGTTCTTTTATTTGCCCTTTTTAAACCCGTCTTTTCATCTATATCAAAAATAAAACTTACATCTGGTTT
>DQGZ01000052.1:0-4056 GCA_003531345.1 Alphaproteobacteria bacterium
CCCATTTTAGGAATTCATCAGCGGCTTCTTCGTGCTCATAGCGGTTGATTTTCCTGCGAAGGGTTGAGCGTTGCAAAGCACCACCACCAAGATTGAATGTGAAAGATACCAACGCATCAAACTGCCCATCAGTTAATGGAACATTAATAAGGCGCAAAACAGATCTGCAAGATGATAAAATATCGGCCTCTAAAATCTTTAACGCCTCATATTCAGAAATTGGCTTTTTGAATCTATCAATTTCAGATTCTTTGACCACATGACCATAGCCAATTGTTCTATAGCCTGCTGGGCAGATGTAAATTACTGAAGAGAAGCTCTCAAAGTGCTTTATCAACTCAACACCTTTTTGAGTTACATTTCTCATTTTCCACCCCTGATTTTATTCATTGCCCGTTGACCATAGTAAAAGCTGATGATGCCAGCGAAGATGGCTTGGTCTTCTTCTGTCCATAGAAGCCAAGGCATATTGGCGTTGTATTGTAAAATTTTAACGCCAGCATAAAGCAAGAAAAAGCTGTAAGCGATAACTGGGCGAACGGTTCCATTGAGTGCATCAACCCAAGTGATATTTGTTGCATAGGTTTTGTATATCGCGGCACTTTCGGCAATATCTGCATTGGCGTTTATTTCTGCCAAGCGTTCGGTGTGTCCTTGTGCTTGATGCTCCATCTGCATTTTAAGCAGAATAAGCTCGTGCTGTTTATCCGATCTATCCTTCCAGATTTTTATAAATTCAGGAAAGGCAGAACCTAAAAATCCAAGCAAACTTGCAAGTATTGTAAGCATAAAATTATCTCCATGTTATGTGTAAAAGTGCGAAGCCTAAAAAGCCGATTAAACCAGTCCAGATTGTGCCGATTAACAGCAACATTCTGAGGCTTCCTTTACCTTGGTTAGCAAGGGCTGTAAGTGCCTTCACTTCGGTTGTTAAAACATCAACTGTTTTTGTGAGTTGTTCGATTTGTTCCTGCATCACAGCTAGGTGAGCGGCAACATCTTCATCTCTGATTTTTATGATTGGAATTGTCATTTTTCTATAACCTCTATGTCGATTGATTGATCCAGCATTTCACCTGCAGAAGTGTTAATGCGGTTTGTAATGCGATAAATATTTCCAAGCGTTCCACCACCAAGCATAATGGTTGCCTTGCTGGTAGTGTTGCTGGAGGCGACCTGCGTAACACCACTTGGAATTATCCAACTGCTAGAGCTTATGGTTGCCGCACCTAAATATTCGCTCCAATCTACCCCGAAACTTATTGTTTCGTTGGGGTCTTTGTATTTGCGTTCAATTCCCATGAATATCTCCGTTTTTTGGAACAATTATTGTGTTATTGATTTTGTGAACTTTTATGTCCTGCTTTTTTGCAACCACCAGATTTTGTTGCGCCTTCACTTGAGCAAATGATTGTGCAGATTTTTTGATTATATTTTCTGGAGCTGGTTCTATAATTTGAATAAACGAATCAAAACTATCTTGCTGAAAAGCATCTTCTTGAAAGCCGTCCATGACATCACCTTGATAATATGTAAATTCGCCCTTCAAAATCTTTGTAAACCAAAGCGTTTGATTCTAAGCTGAAATAAATTGTGTTATTTTCAGCAGTTTCATCTGAAAGCGTTGGTGGTTTGAAAGCGCCATTTCTTGAAATGGCAGAAAGAACAACTCCTTTTTCATTCTGCCATTGCTCAATATCTTTTGATTGTTCAGGTGCAGCTCTTTTTATTTCTCTTGGAAATTCAGGGTTGCCACCTGCAATCAGCAAAGTTGAAGTGTTAGAATCATAATTTAGATTTTGAGTTGATAGCAAATTTGCAATTGCTGTTTCTGCTGAATCACCACCGGTGCCACCTTTATTTATTGGCAAAATGCCAGTTGTTTCTGGACTGGATAAATCAATCTCAACATCATGGTCATCATTCCAATTGGAAGGCTTAACTTTGCTTGCATCAGTACCATCAGATTTATTTGAAATAAATTTGTGTTTTACTGTCATACTAAGCAGCCATATATTCGATTGTTCCTTGTGCAAAAATGTGAGAGCCTGAAGCTGAATGAATTCCAAATTCCCAAGCCGTGCCATTATAGCGGAGCGTTACACCCTTTGGAGTTCCTGAAGTTGGAATATTAGCTGCGCTTGTAAACAAACCACCAGTGCCGTGATATGCTAATTCACTAGCTTGCCCTGTCCATGTTTCAGGGGTTGGAAGACCAGCAGGTAATGGAATTGTAACTGAAGTGTTGGTTGCCCCAGCCGTTGCATATTCAATTCTGAAAAATACAGTTACCTTTTTCCCAACACGAATTGCTTTCCAAAATTTATTTGCAGCACCACTTGGCGCAGTTCCCGTCCATACATCACCAGTTAAGGCTGTTTCTGCCCATTCTTGATAATTTTGAAGGTTATTTGTTCCGCCATCAAAAGAAATGCCGAGTGATTCTAACTTTCCGTTATTGCGATTTATTACTAGGGCATCATACCAAGTTGAACCGTCTGGTGAAACTTTGAAGTGAAAATCATCATCGCCTGTTAAGCCGATTTCTGCTCTGCCGCTCCAGTTGCTTTGGAATAAAAAAGACCCACTATCACCAACAGCATTTTTATTCAGCTTAACCTGAACGCCATTGCCAATATGGTTGAACAATATTGCAGAGCTATTAACGCTCAGTTTATTGGTTGAATCTGCGGTGGCATTTATGCCAAGCATTGAAAGATTTTGTAAAACATCAAGAAGTTTCACCCATAGTGCCGTTAAAGCGATAGATGGTGCTATCAGTAATATTAAAAACTGATAAGCCGTTGAAAGGCGTGTAATACCTCCAACCACCAGTTATTGCCTGAGCAATTTTGTTGGCACTTCCAACCCAAACACCAGTTGGCGCACCACCAACAATATAGCAATCACCCAAAACTGGTGAAGCTGGTGGCGTGTTAAGGCTAACCTGTTGCACCACCGCTTGCACCAACATATCCAGCAATCCAAGCCCATCATTATGGGTAACTTCTTTCTGCGATTGAGATTGCAAAATATATGGCAAGCCAATTCTGTCCGTATTATTTGGCATAAGTTTTTCCTTTGTTGAAATAAAAAAGGCTTTGGAATCTTCCAAAGCCTTTAAATGTTTGTATTTTGACTGATAATTTAGAGAGCGATTAACCCATGATAGGTTACATACAATCCTATCAAAATTATTATCACACCTGAAAAATAAGGAGCTTTTCTTGCTATTACACTAAATCCAGACCAACGCTTTGTTACTTGCTTAACGCTAATAGCTGCAACGATTCCAGACGCAACTAGAGTTAAAGCAAGACCAATGCTGAAACATAAAACTAATAATCCACCTAGTGCTATTTTCTTAAGCTGGGCTTGAGCAGGAATATAATTCGCTTGATGCTCAGAGAGATGCAGGAATAAATTATATCAACAGCCAACGCCACGAAGGCTGGATTGCGCTCCCGATGAAATATGATGACGGAGGCTTTAGTGGCGGAACAATGGACAGGCCAGCAATCAAAAAGCTCATGGAAGATATTAAAGATGGGCTAATTGATGTGGTGGTTGTTTATAAAATAGATAGGCTTTCACGCTCCATCGCAGATTTTTTAAAGTTGATTGAATTTTTTGAAGAAAATTCAGTAACATTTGTTTCTGTAACGCAGAGTTTTAACACTCAAAATTCAATGGGAAAGTGCTTTAAACAATAACAAAAGACACTCTAAGTTCAGAAAAATGCCTAGTTAATGAAATTCGAACTGAAGGCTTTTTTCAAGGCTTTATATCTCATTGTTTTATAATATAAAAAATCGCTGAACTTAATTTGAAGAAGTTCAGAGGTTTTAAGACAAAGCCGTCTTAGAGGGGGTATAAAGGCGTTGTGGGGGCTAGTTAGTTCAGTTAACTCACTCGCAAAGCCCTTGGTTTCTTGCGGTTTTGAGTGGGTGCTATGCGTATATACGCAGTTCGAAACTTTTTTATGGCGGACGGAGTGAGATTCGAACTCACGGAACACGTAAATGTTCGGCAGTTTTCAAGACTGCTGCCTTAAAC
>DQGZ01000052.1:4310-4432 GCA_003531345.1 Alphaproteobacteria bacterium
CAAGACTGCTGCCTTAAACCGCTCGGCCATCCGTCCTTAGTTTGGTTATAGAATAAACCAAGTTAATTTTGAGTAATTAACTAAGTGTATTCTGCATTGTTAATACCCCTTTGTTTAAAAAA
>DQGZ01000151.1:0-633 GCA_003531345.1 Alphaproteobacteria bacterium
TTCCGATCTGGCGCTTTGGTAGAAGAGATAGATTTAAAAATACAAAATGTATTTTTAAAGTTCATAACTTTTGATACTGGAACGGCAGGTAGGGGTGATAACCTTTCAGATTTGGCAATGTCAATAAATTCAATGGCGTCAACTAATGGAAAAATAGATGTTAGTCATGCACAAAAACTTATTGAAGCTTGGAGTGGTATAAGTGAACTCTCAAAAGATGATATTAAAGATTTGCCAGACCAAGGCAGGTACGCTGCTTTAAGATGGGGTTTAACAAGAACTTTAAATTTTATAAGTAATGATATAGAAAATATTAGAAAAGGTTTTGATGATTACGCACAATTAACAGAAAAATTTGGAAAAAATGCAGGCAATTTAGGAAAACCGACCTTTGATAAATTTAGCGATTTGTTATTAGAGCCTCACCGTGACAATGCAAGATTATTTCTTACATATAGAAACCCTGTAGCTAACCTAGATCAAGCAAAAAGCTGGAAAGAAATAAAGCAAAAATCACTACTTGAAAAAGATAAATATGAAGAAATTAAATCTCATATTTCAAGGGATAGAGCAAACGATAATAAATTTCATAAATCTGAAAAAAATGAAACGCCTCAAGTTTTAGGTGCGGAT
>DQGZ01000151.1:877-6060 GCA_003531345.1 Alphaproteobacteria bacterium
ACGCCTCAAGTTTTAGGTGCGGATAGGGAAGAAATAAAAATGCAGGAATTAAGTAAAAATTCCGATGCACAAAAAACAATCACATTTTTGAGATCACAAAACGCTCTTAATAAAGATTTTTCCAATGAAAAATCTTAAAATAAAAACAGAGCGTGCTCTAACCTAACAATTCCACTTTTTCAAAAATGCTGGAACGGGTAAAGTGTATAATCCTTTGCCAAGCATTGTCTGAACAACAACCAAAAAATTTATCATTGATCAACTATATTAGTGTATACCCTATTTGACTTAAAGTTGTAGAATGTTCATAGGCGCTAAAAAACCCCATTCTGTTTTCCTTTTTGATGCTAGTTAAACAAGCGTAAATGACTAGCATTCCATCAGGTGGAAAGTGCTTTTAGGCAGTTTGGCAGAGAGCGTTGTCAAGTGGAATTAACCACTTGCTAACCTAAGTTTTTTATGGCTTTTTCAAAGGGTTGCGATTAATAGAGTTAAGAAAACATAATGTATAAAATGACTGATTATAAAGGTAAAAAAATATCTAATAAAACTGCTTTGCAAACTAAGCTGGTGCGGGTGGGCAGCAACCGCTCCAACTATGGTGAAACCAGTGAAGCTATTTTCATGAATTCTGGCTTTTGTTATGATGATGCTGCCGTGGCTGAAAGCCGCTTTAATGGCTCTGCACCTGGGTATGTTTACTCTCGCTATACTAACCCAACTTTACGTGCGCTTGAGGAAAGATTGATTGCGCTTGAAGAAGGTGCGGAAGAGGCTTGCGTTATGGCATCTGGCATGGCGGCGGTTTTTGCTTCCATTATGTGTGATATAAAACCAGGTGATCATATTATTTCAACCAAAGTTTTATTTGGCAGCTGCCATTATATTATTAATACTATTTTACCCAGAATAGGCGTTGAAGTTACATTAGTTGACGGGCATGATTTAACCCAGTGGAAAAAAGCATTCAAAAAGAATACAACTCAAGTATTTGTTGAGTCACCCGCTAACCCAACCTTGTTGCTGGTTGATATTGCTGAAGTTGCAAAGCTTTGTAAAAAACACAAAGCACGCTTTATTGTAGATAATATATTTGCAGGTCCAGTAATCCAAAAACCTATAAAATTAGGAGCAGATGTGGTGGTGTATTCCACCACCAAACATATGGACGGGCATGGCAGAACATTAGGTGGCGCAGTTCTTAGTACTGAAAAATTCATCAAGGAAACATTGCTGCCATTCCACCGCCACACTGGCCCAGCTTTAAGCCCATTTAATGCGTGGGTAATTTTAAAAGCGCTGGAAAGCTATGGTTTGCGTATTGAACGCCATTGTGAAAATGCTGTAAAAATAGCCAAATTTTTAGAGGGGCATAAAAATATTGAAAAAGTAATGTACCCTACATTAAAAGGTCACCCGCATTATAACATAGCAAAAAAGCAGATGAGTAATGGCGGCCCGCTGGTTGCGTTTTATGTTAAGGGCGGCAAGAAAAAAGCCTTCAGTTTTTTAAATAAACTACAAATTGTTGATATTTCAAATAATCTGGGAGACGCAAAAAGTTTAATTACCCACCCTGCTACTACTACCCACTCAAACATTGATGTGAAAACAAGGGAAACCATAGGTTTGACTGATGGCTTGCTGCGCCTTTCCGTAGGGCTGGAAGATGTTAATGACTTAATAAATGACCTTGCAAATGCACTTAAATAATATGCTAAGATTATTAGTTATATTTCTTGTTTTTAGCTTAAATGCCTGCTCTGAGCAGCAAGCTAAGCTTGTTGAAGAAAGCCAGATTTTAAGGTCTGACGAACCATTAACACCTGAGCAGGAAGCATTTTTAAAGGCCTACCAGCATAAAGATAGGAAATGTAATAAATGTATGGCGAATAGATAAGTATAATGTTCACCAACTACAATAAATTAGCGGAAAATGCCTTAAATGAAATAAAGCGGAAAGGCCTTTACCGTAACTATCCGCTTATTTCCCAAAGCCCTGAAAACCCACCTTATGGCTTCAACCATAAAACCGATGAAAAAGTTATAATCTGGGGTAATAATAATTATCTTTCAATATCTAGCCATCCTGATGTTATAAAAGCTAAAATTGAAGCCATTAAAAAATATGGTACAGGCAGTGGTGGCACAAGAAATGTTCTTGGTACCTCTGATATATTAAATGAACTAGAAAACCGAATAGCCAAGTTTCACAATAAGGAAAAAGCTGTTATCCACAATTCTGCGCTTGATGCTAATATTGGCGTGCTTTCAGCTTTAGGGAAGTATTTTCCTAACACTATATTTTTATCTGATGAATCTAACCACGCATCAATTATAGATGGAATAAGAGCATCGGGTGCAAGTAAATATATTTTTAGGCACAATGACCTAAAGGACTTGGAAAAAAAACTTATAAAAATACGCAACCTGTCAGATACTCGCCCGATTATAATAGTGCTGGAATCTATTTACTCAATGAGTGGTGATATTGCTCCACTTGAAAAAGTAATTGAGCTTAAGAAAAAATATAATGCTTTCATTTATTTAGATGAGGTTCACGCAATAGGCGTAAATGGCAAAAATGGCAGCGGTGTTGCAAGTGAGTTAAAACTAGAAAATGAAATTGATATAATCTGCGGAACTTTTGGCAAGGCATTTGGGCAGATAGGTGGTTATATTGCCGCTAATGAAGTGTTATGCGAATTCCTGCGCCATTATTCACGCAATTTTATTTTTACCACTGCACTGCCCAGTGACGTTGCCGCTGCGTGTTTAGCTGTCTTAAATATTTTTGAAAGTGATGAGGGGGAGGTTTTAAGAAGCCAGCATAAACAGGCGGTATCAAACACAAAAAAATACTTGAAGGAATATAATATCCCATTCCTTGATTTTGGAACTCATATTATTCCAGTGATATTGAATGATGAAAAGCGGACTTCAAAAATAGCTCTCAATCTTTTTTCTAATCATAAAATTGCTGTCACCCCTATTTTTGCGCCGACTGTTTCAGTTGGTAAAGCCCGCCTGCGAATTAATCCAACACCCAAACACACCGAAGAAATGAGTAAAGACCTTGCAATAGCAATAAGTAACGAAATTAAAAATAATCCAGAAATTTTGTTTTCTAATGAGTTTGTTAATGATAATAGTGGCGGGAAAACAAATAAGGAAATTATATGAAATCATCACTAATCACAAAAAATACTGAATTCTGCGACAAGCTGGAACTAGTTAGGAATAAATCTGACTGGGGATATTTAGAGTTTTCATTCAATAACTTATTGAATGAAGAATTCAATGAACTTGGTGAAGCTATTAAAACAAAAGATGAAATTGAAACCTTAGACGGCGCTTATGACGTTTCTGTAATAGCACTTAACATTGCTTATAAGTTATTCCGCATGAAAGGCTTAAGTCATGAAGATGCAAAAGCGAGGACTGAGGAGGGCTTCCATAGAGTTCTTGATTCCAACCTTTCAAAACTTCACCCAGATGGTACAGTTAAATTCCGTGAAGATGGCAAGGTTATGAAGCCAGAAACTTTCAAAGCACCAGTGTTTGACGATCTGATATAGCGCCTTCTTTTGCAACCACATCTATTTAAAGCAGCTCGCAAAGACGAAGCAGCTTGTAAATAAGTATGGCGTATGTTTTAAACAATAAAAAAGCCCGCTAAAAAAACGGGCTTTTAGTATCTCAGTAATTAATTAAATTACATTGTAACTTCAACTATTTTACCACCTGCTTTTTCACATTCTTCTTTTGAAGCAGCATATGTCCACTCATTAGGGTCATTGTCTTTTTTTGCAGCGCCAGCGCATGAATGAGAACCATCAAGTGATTTGCATGAATTCTGACCAGCTTTAGCAATGCCAGCGCACTGAACCTTTTTTGATGCCGCTTCTTCTGCCATTGCGCCAGTTGAAGCTATTGCAACTATTCCCGCTAATGCCGCTGTTGTAAGTAATTTATTCATAATAACTCCTTAAGTTTGTTGTTGATTAATTGAAGCATTTTTTACAAGCTTCAAAAATATATTCGAAGATAGTAAAATATGGTTACAAGTTTTTTTAATTAGTTACAAATTTATATAGACTTAATATTTTTTCTTACCACTAGTGCCGCCTCTGCCATGACTAGCAGATTGACTTTGCTCTATTTCTAGTTGAGCGCAGTTTATGTTGAATAATGCAGCTGCGTGAAATTTGTTACTAGGGGTTATGCATATATCAACACCTTCTTCAACAGCTAGTTTAACAAGTTTGTAATCATAATTTAGTTGGTCACCACCAAAAGCCATTTTGCAAGTTTTTCTGGCAGATTTGGCTTCCTTTACAAGGTTTCTTATGTAATTAACAAATTCAGTATCCACTGTTTTGAAAGGGTTAAATCCTTTTTCTTTTTCAAAGGCAGATATTGCATTTGCGTCTGTTCTGGGTAGATTATAAAATGCAGCTGCCAAATCACCAAATTCAAAAGTAATATCAAACTTTTTGGCTAATTTATATATATCCTTTGCTGCATCTATAGTTTCAATTTTTGAACTTAATGAAACTTTAAAGCCAGAGTTTTTAGTTTCATATTTTTGTCTTACTGAATCAAAAATTGTATATATACTTTCTACCTCTTCATAACTATGAACATTAGGTGCCATAAGACTAATTTTGCCTTGGTAATTAAGTTCCTGAAAGGCCTGAAAAATTGCTTCCGTTTGGGGTTTATAAAATTCTAACCGTTTATCTAAATTATTCCTGTAACCTCCAATATAACTGGAATTATCATATTCTGGCGCAAAAAAATCTAAATATCTTATAGTTATATGATCCTGAGGGTAATTGCTGAAGCGTTCTTTAACTACTTCTTTTAATGCAAGTGTATGACTTGCAACATCTGCATTTCCAGATAAAAAGTGCATCAGCCCATATTTGTTTGTCATCATAGCAGGGTGATAGAAACCATCTGATTTTAATATACCAATTGGAATGTTTTTATCTAAAGCTCCTTCAAAGCCTATATCGTTTGCTACCAATGCCATTAACTCAATAGGCATTTGAGATTTAGTTTTTTTGCCAAAAATTTTTTCAAATATTTTTAGGTAATTAGTGTCATCACTATTTTCTAAAAAAGATACATCATTTAGAATTAAACTAAACTCACCAAAGTAAATCTTTTTTTCTTCA
>DQGZ01000047.1 GCA_003531345.1 Alphaproteobacteria bacterium
GTTAACAAGAATATTGCTATGACGGGTGAACTCACATTGCGTGGAATGGTAACCCCTATTGGTGGGCTGAAAGAAAAATTACTTGCGGCAGTTCGTGGCGGTATCAAAACGGTTCTGATACCTGAAAAAAATGTGAAAGATCTTGAGGATATCCCAGATGCAATAAAAAACGCTGTAGAGATAATTCCTGTAAGCAAGGTAGATGAGGTTTTAAAATATGCGCTTATCGCACCTTTGAACGCTCTTTCTGATGTTGAGATAGCGGCAGATAACCAACTCATTGAAGCGCAGTTCAGATCTGCACCTCAACAGCCTAATAATCAGGAAATTGTAAAACATTAAAAATTTTTAGGCTGCTTAAGGTTTTTTCTTATCAGATAAAAATATGCTATGAAAGCAGAGGCACCTAAGCAATATAGAAAATTCCACCCCGCCATTGACAGGCCTATTAGCCTGAACTGAACTTCATCACACCTGACATTTGGAGCATTCATTATTGAGTTTTTAAAATTTTCAAAATTTGACATATCAAAATTCCCAGAGCATTCGCCGAATTGCCACCAATGTTCTTCAACGCCTATATGATAGAACCCAATGGCTGCCATAGCTAAAAATGCAAGTATACATAAAACTAAAATTGAGATGGTTACTCGGTTATTATTTCTAAAGCTAAAAAGCAGGATAGAGAAAAATATCAGGATAGCATAGGGCACTCTTTGATAGATACACAGCTCACAAGGATGTAACCCAAAAAAATATTGAGATACCAGAGCAGCTGCTAATGGAACAAAGGAAATCAGGAATATGAAAAGGAACTTTTTTTCTAAGATTTTATTCAGAACTTCCATATGGATAGTATAATATTTTTACTGTTTTTTATTTTTTGATTTCCCCTTAAAAATAACTTCCACCCTGTTATTTGCTGGAACTTTCTCCCCGTCTTTATTTTTTACAATATTGTCAGTTTTTCCAAAACCATAGGTTCTGATTATATCTTTACTGATACCTTTTGAGACAAGGTAGTCTCTGGTAGCATCGGCCCTTTGTTTTGATATTTCTAGGCTTGTGCTGCTGTCAAAACTTTTATCGGTATGCCCGTTTAATATTATATTAGGAGGATTTGAATTCTTAATTTGTAGAACCGCCTTGTCAAGCTCTTGCTTAGCCTTATCATCTACTGTTACTGAATTATCCTGAAAATACGCAAGATATGCCATATCACTTGCACCGCTGAGTGCATCTGCCACTATAAAACCAGAATTCTGCACAGATGGAGTAGTTTTGAAAACTTTGTTCGCAGTTGGTGTAACAGTAGAAACAGGCTTAGCTTTATTTGCATTAGCAACTGACTTGGTTTTGGTTGCCATGGACTTTGGTGTAGTGCTACTTGATGCAGGCTTCTTATCATCTTGCTGTTTAGCACCTGACTCCATTACAACTGGTTTATCATCGCTGTATGCGCCCTGATATTTTTCTGGTTCAGGCTTAACCTTTTCAATTTCTCCGCTCTCTTCAAGGTCTATAAAGTTATATTCCTTTTTAAGTTCTATCAGGCTTTTGCCTTTGGTCTCCCTGTTTATCTGGGCAACATAAGTTTGAGCCTGCCTGAAAGTATTCTTACAATCAATGTCATCTTTTCTCCACCTGTTCTGCTCCTGTTCTACCCAGCAATCATAATATACTATTGCCTGTGCCGCTGGTTTTGGAGCCACTGTTATAACATTAAAATTCAGTGAGTTTATGAGCGCTAGCCTTGCTATCCTTAACGCATTGAGATTATAATCATTTTTAATTTTCCAGTCTTCAGGTTTTTCTGGCAGAATATCAAGATAAGTGTCAACGTTATATCCTTTTCTTCTGAAGTAAGTTGCATCTGTATAATTATTCACCTGTATCAATTTCTCTGCAAGTTTAAGATATTCCCTCTTCAAAGTTCCAGTGAATTGTTTCTTCCTGCTTTTTAATCTTTCTAACTCTAATTGTTCAGGAGTAAGTGATTTATCAGATATTTCTTCGCCTGAGCTTATCACTTTCCTTTTCATCTTCTGCACAAATTCTTCACCCTGCAATACCATTTCCTCTCCTTCATCCTTCAATGAACAGGAAAATAAGAAAATTGAAATAACAAGAATTTTAACTACGTTCATCGATCCATGCCATTTGTATTGCTTCAAGGATTTTTTCATTTGATTTTGCTGGGTCATCATTAAATTCCTCAAGTGAGGTTACCCATTTATGTAAATCTGTAAAGCGAAGATTTAAATTATCAACATTTGGATAGTTTTCTTCCAGCTCAATTGCGATATCTCTGACATCAGTCCACTTCATTTTTTTAAATTTTAGTTTATAAACCAATATCAAATTAAAAATTAAATGTCGACAATATCCCATGCAGCTTGACTTAGAAACGGTTAAAAAGATAGTTCTTAATGCTTTAGAAGAAGATATTGGAGAGGGTGATATTACTTCAGAGTTACTTATTAGTGACGAAAGCAGATCAAAGGCTGAGTTCATTACTAGGCAACGGGCTGTTGTTTGTGGCATACCAATTCTTGAACTTATCTTCTCCCTTGAGGCAACTAATCTGGAATATTTTCCCAATGTTATTGAGGGGAGTAATATTCAATCAGGGCAAAAAATATTTACTGTCTCTGGCAATACGAAATCTATTCTTAAGCTTGAGCGTGTTTCCTTAAATATTTTGCAGCGCCTCTGCGGAATATCTACCACCACTAGGCAATATGCTGATATAATAAAACATACGAATGCAAAAATTCTAGATACCAGAAAAACTACTCCTGGCCTTAGGGTGCTTGAAAAATATGCCGTGTGGATCGGTGGTGGAACAAATCACAGGTTTGGTCTTTTTGATCAGGTACTGATAAAAGATAACCATTTACAAGCAGTATCAGGTGATATTTTTAAGGCTCTGGAACTGGCAAAGAAAGCAAAAGAAAAGGGGCTAAAAATAGAAATTGAATGTGACAGCTTGGAACAGTTCAAAAAAGTACTGGAATTTGGTGCGGCAGATATAGTAATGCTGGATAATATGACTCCTGATTTACTGATTGAGGCAGTAAAAATGAATAATGGACGCTTCATTCTTGAAGCTTCAGGCGGTATAAATTTAGCAAATATAAAAGCAATTGCCGAAACAGGAATTGACCATATTTCAATTGGCTCCCTAACGCATAGTGCAGGCAATATTGATATAGGTTTGGACTTTATAGCATGATATGATCGTTAGTGCGCTGGCTCATTCGCTATTGCGCCTGAAAAAGAATCAAGCTTCTGTTTAACTTTAACATCTACCATTGTAGACTCCTTAAAACCTTCATAAATATCTGCATCATAAAGTGAAAATGTCTGGTTCACCCCAATACGAAACCTTGCAATACCCTGTACTGTATCAAATAATATATGGCCGTCTTTTGAGATGTAATTCCAAGCTGAGTTTGGTTTTCTTAATAATTTATTACCCTCTTCTATTAGTTGTAGCTTTTCAAGGTATTTGGGAGAGAGCTGATCTATATGCTCAACCTCAAGTTGAAATAATACATTTCGGTCATTTACTTCTATAATCTTTATTTTACTTTCTTTCTTCAACTCCTCTTTTCTAATTTTTGTACTATTATACCATATTGTCCACTTGCCATTTTCTGCAAGCATAATAGTTTTCAGATATACACTTGGAGACTCTACCCTTACATTCTGTAGCACTTCTGGTGCTGGTCTGCTTTCTGGTTTTTTCATATCAGCACTAGAAAGCAGGTTTCTTATATCCTGAAATTCTACTGGTTTGTTCAGCAGAGAATCATGTAAAAGATCAATATATTCCTTATGAAATAAAATTGATTTGAACCCAGAATTCAGAGTTTCTATATCTTTGCCATTAAATAATTTATACTTCTTTTCTGGAGAGATCGGAAGAGC
>DQGZ01000110.1 GCA_003531345.1 Alphaproteobacteria bacterium
CGGTTCATGATAATGTAGATCACCCGCTGGCCTTGTATGCGGTTAGTAAGAAGACAAACGAACTAATGGCTCATGCTTATTCCAATCTCTATAGTATTCCCACAACAGGGTTGCGTTTTTTCTCAGCCTACGGAACGTATGGAAGACCAGACATGGCCTTGTTTATTTTTACAAAGTCCATTTTAGCTGGCGAGCCCATTAACGTGTACAATCATGGAAAAATGAGGCGCGATTTCACCTACATCGATGATCTGGTAGAAAGTATTGTCAGGTTGTTACCAAAAGTAGCCGTGCCCAATCCAGACTGGAACGGACTAACCCCTGATCCCTCATCCAGTTTTGCACCGTATAGAATATATAATATCGGAAACAACAGTACCGTAGAATTAATCAGGTACATCGAGATCATTGAAGAAAAATTAGGAAGAAAGGCAATTAAAAATCTGCTCCCCATGCAAGAGGGCGATGTGCCAGATGCCCTGGCTGATGTAGAGGATCTACAGCGCGAAACAGATTTTAAACCCGCTACACCAATAGAGGTGGGTGTAGGAAAATTTATTGATTGGTATTTAGACTATTATAAAGTTAAGCTATAAGCATGGAAAAAATTGGTGTAATCGGGTTAGGCTATGTAGGGTTGCCCCTGGCTGTTGAATTTGGAAAAATTATAGATGTAGTTGGCTTTGATATCAATAAGGAACGAATCGAAGAACTAAAAAACGGACTTGACCGCACACTCGAAGTAGATAAACAAGAACTGTTATCTGCCGGTAAACTTTCGTATTCCAGTAATCCGGAAGCCTTAAAGTCAGTTAATCATTTTATTGTAACTGTACCCACCCCGGTAGACGAATTTAAAACTCCGGATCTTACTCCCTTAAAGAAGGCTAGCGAAACTGTGGGTAAAGTTTTAAAGAAGGGCGATATCGTAATTTACGAATCTACAGTTTATCCGGGTTGTACAGAAGAAGATTGTGTTCCGGTGTTGGAAAAGTTTAGCGGATTGAAATTCAATGTTGATTTTTATTGTGGGTATTCCCCCGAGCGAATTAACCCAGGAGATAAGCAACACCGGCTGCCAACCATTAAAAAAGTAACCAGTGGCAGTACACCAGAAATTGCGGAAAGAGTTGATCAGCTTTATAAGCGGATTATAAAAGCAGGTACACATAAGGCATCAACCATAAAAGTGGCCGAAGCTGCAAAAGTAATTGAGAACTCTCAACGCGATATTAACATTGCTTTTGTAAACGAGCTTTCGCTGATCTTCGAAAAGATGGGAATTGATACACATGAAGTGCTGGAAGCGGCTGGTACAAAATGGAACTTTCTTCCCTACAAGCCAGGTCTTGTAGGCGGCCATTGTATTGGTGTTGATCCTTATTATCTCACGTATAAAGCCGATAGCCTGGGGTATCATCCGCAGGTAATTTTAGCAGGCCGCAGAATAAACGATAACATGGGCATTCACATCGCCAACCGGGTTATTAAACTAATGACTCAAAACGACTTGCCGGTAAACAAAGCGAAGGTGTTGGTGTTGGGAATAACATTCAAAGAAAATTGCCCCGATATTCGCAATAGCCGGGCGATAGACGTAATTCGTGAGTTGCAAAGTTTTGGTGCCGATGTTGAAGTCTATGACCCCCATGCAGACGCACAAGAAGTTAAGCATGAGTACAAACTGAGTCTGGTAACAGAACTGAACAAACCATATTCAGCTATTGTTTTAGCAGTAAGTCATACAGAATTTAAAAATCTGAATTGGTCGGTAATCCGAAATGCAAAAACCATTGTGTACGATGTAAAAGGCTTTCTGGAGAAATCAACGGTTACAGCCCGCCTCTAAATATAAGTGCAAGTGAAAAATAAAAAGCGTGTTTTGGTTACCGGTGGAGCCGGCTACATAGGCTCTCATACTGTAATAGAGTTACTTAATGCAGGGTATGAAGTAACCGCTATCGATACACTGGAGCGAAGCGAGATCAGAATAGTGGAAGGAGTTAAATCCATTACCGGAATGGATTTTGACTTCCAAAAAATAGATTGTCTGGATGAGGCAGCCATGGAACAACTATTCTCTTCTAATCAATTTGATTCTGTTATACACTTTGCAGCATACAAATCGGTTAATGAATCGGTTGAAAAACCGCTACTGTATTATAAAAACAATATAGGTTCATTAATGGTGTTGCTTGAGGTAATGAAGCGCTATCAGGTTCACGATCTTATTTTCTCCTCCTCTTGTACCGTTTACGGGCAGCCCGACCAAATTCCGGTTGATGAATCTGCACCTTTTAAGAGAGCAGAATCTCCATACGGAGCTACCAAGCAATTGTGCGAGCGCATTCTCGAAGACATGGCTACAGAAGGTATTCGTGTGGTTTCGCTTCGCTATTTTAATCCCATTGGGGCGCATCCAAGCGGTATAATAGGTGAATTGCCAATTGGTGTACCTAACAATCTGGTACCGTATGTTACACAAACGGCTGCTGGTGTACGGGCACAACTTACCGTGTTTGGTAATGATTACAATACTCCTGATGGTTCATGCCTTCGCGATTTTATTCACGTATGCGATGTGGCATCGGCACATGTTAAAGCAATTCAATTTTTAGAAGCAAAGTCTTCTGATAAAATTTTTGAAACTTTTAATCTTGGAACCGGTGTGGGTGTTTCTGTGCTGGAATTGGTTAAAAAATTTATTGAAGTTACGGGTGTAACACTCCAATATAAAATTGGCCCGAGAAGACCCGGAGATGTGGAGAAGGTGTATGCAAATCCCCAAAAAATTTCAACAGCTTTCGGTTGGAACGCCCGGTATGATCTGGGGCAGTCGCTTGCACATGCGTGGCAATGGGAAAAGCGAATTCGGGGAATTCAATAGGGTAGTAAAATCGATTTCACTTTGCCTATCTTAGGTTAATATTTAAAAACATATGAAAGGAATAATTTTAGCAGGTGGCAGCGGCACAAGGCTGCAACCAATGACCAACGCCATATCAAAACAGATATTACCTGTTTATGATAAACCGATGATAAATTATCCGTTGGCAACGCTGATGAATTTCGGTTTGCGTGAGATATTGATAATATCAACCCCACGAGATCTTCCTATAATTGAAAAACTGCTGGGTGATGGCAAAAAATATGGGCTTACCTTGAAATATAAAGTTCAGGAAGCACCAAAAGGAATAGCTGAAGCATTCATATTGGGTGAGGAATTTATTGGTGATGACAATGTATGTTTGATACTGGGCGATAATATATTTTATGGTTCAGAAATAATGGGTCCAGAATTAAGCCCACAATTTGCTGAAGCAGTTAAATTAAAGGGTGGCGCATATATCATGGCGTATAAAGTTTCTGACCCTGAACGTTATGGTGTTGTAGAGCTTGCTAAAGATGGCAAAACTGCAATTTCAATTGAAGAAAAGCCGAAACAGCCAAAGTCACATTGGGCAGTTACTGGCTTATATTTTTATGACAATAAAGTTGTCGAGATCGCAAAGAGTTTAAAACCTTCCGCTCGTGGCGAGTTAGAGATAACTGATATAAATAATGAATATCTAAAACAGAGAAAACTTAACGTTATAAAAGTTGGTAAAGGTTTCGCATGGCTGGATGCTGGAACGCCAGATTCATTGCTTGATGCCGCAACTTTCGTACAAACCATTGAGCGCAGGCAGGGTGTGAAGATAGCATGTATTGAAGAAATTGCGATACAGCAGAAATTTATAACAACTGAAGGCTATAAAAAACTGATTAACGAATTTTCCCCTTCATCAAATTATTATCAATATTTGAATTCTGTTTTGGCGGAGTATTAAATGAAAATTCTACTCACAGGTGATTCTGGTCAGGTTGGTTCAAATATTCTCGAGCTAGCAAAAAATCAGCATGAAGTAAAAGCTCTGGATATTGAAAAATTTGATTTTTCGCAGCCAGAAAAACTAAAATCTGCACTGGAAAAACTTGTCTTCAAACCCGATATTTTCATTAACCCAGCAGCTTACACGGCGGTTGATAAAGCAGAAACTGAAAAAGAATTATGTGATAATATAAATAATAAATCAGTTGCTGTTATCGCTGAATACTGCAGAAAAAATAATATATTTTTAGTTCATTACTCAACTGATTATGTTTTTAATGGCTCAGGCAATCAAAGCTTTTCAGAAGATAATGTAAAAGACCTTCAGCCTCTTAACTATTACGGTAAAACCAAGTTAGAAGGGGAGAGAGCAATTCAAAACGCAGGTTGCAATTACATAATTCTCCGAACATCTTGGGTATATAACCATATTGGCAGTAATTTTGTACTCACCATATTAAAATTAATGAGTGAACGTGAAGAGCTAAAAATAGTAAATGACCAGATAGGTAGCCCAACTTACGCATATGATATTGCCGAAGCTACATTAAAGGTAATTGAAAAAATAGACTTAAATGCTACCAGAGAAATTTATAATCTCTGCCCTTCTGAACAATTAAGCTGGTATGATTTCGTGCTGAAGATAAAAAAGATTGCTGAAAATAAAGGATATAAATTCAAAATTAACTCTATTTCAGGAATCCCTTCATATTCTTACCCAACACCCGCCATACGACCACTTAACTCTCGCCTTGATGTTTCAAAACTAAAGCGACAGCTTGGAATAGAGTTGCCAGAAGTTGATTTATCTTTATCTGCCTGTATTGGCAGGGCAATTAATATATAGATTGTTGTATTTTAAAACTCTGTTTTATATTTTGTTCCATAGTAAGTAGTTTATTTTTTACCTCAGCACCACCCATTGAGTAATTACCAATCTTACCAGAACTCTGCACCACACGATGGCAAGGTATTATGAAGGGTAAAGGGTTTTTACCGCATGCAGTGCCAACTGCCCTTACTGCTTTTGGTTTACCCATCGCCTTTGCTATATCGCCATATGTTCTGGTTTCACCAAAAGGAATTTTTAATATTTCAAGAAGAACACAAGTCTGGAATTGTGTGAGATTACTTTTCATGTGGTAACTTATAGTAGATTATCTTATCCTTTAAACCTGCATCTGAAAAACCTTTCAACCTTAAATTGCATGAGTCGCAAACTCCGCAAGCTAAACCATTAATAGAAGGGTCATAACAACTGGTGGTTTTTGAATAATCAACGCCGAGCTCCGTTCCTTTTTTTATTATAGCTGCTTTTGTAAGGTCAATAAGTGGTGTGTGGATAGTTAGTTTTTTACCTTCAACACCAGTTTTAGTGGCTAGGTTTGCCATCACTTCAAAGGCTTTGATATATTCTGGCCTGCAATCTGGGTAGCCGCTGTAATCAACCGCATTTACACCGATAAAAATATCAAATGCACTTAGCACTTCCGCATAAGCAAGTGCATATGAAAGGAAAATCGTATTGCGTGCAGGAACATAAGTTATTGGTATTTCGCTTTGCATTTTATGTTCATCACGGTTTTTAGGAACGTCAATTTCAGATGTTAATGCTGATGCACCAAAAATTCTCAGGTCAATTTTGATTATCTTATGCTCTTTTATATTCTGTAATTTTGCCTGTTCTGCTGCGAGTGTAAGTTCCATTTTATGGCGTTGCCCATAATCAAATGATATTGCATAAATCTCAAAACCGTTCGCTTTTGCTAGGGCACATGCAGTTGCGGAATCCAAACCACCGCTTAAGAGTATTACTGCTTTTTTACTGTTTTTAATCATAATTTAAATTTCTTACCATGCTTGCGGGGGAGGTCAAATAGCATTACCATCTACTCACCCTTATAAAATAAGTGATAAAAACAAGCAAAATAACGGCAACTATCTGGTGCAGGGAGGCAAGCGGAATCGGAGCCTGATTCACTAGAGTTAAAATTCCTAATATAATTTGTAGTATAGTTGTATGTAGCAGCGCTTTTGAAGCAATGCGGAAGCGGCGTATGGTTTTGGCCTCTTCATTAAGTTCGTAGATTATTATTTTAGTTTTTAGGTATAAAATCAATATTACGCCAACCACTAAAAACGCCCACCATCGGTGTATTACCTGAATTGTTGAAATATCATTTATTATGGAATTAAACCCATTATCAAAGGCTTCTGGTGCTATGAAATTTTCGTTCATATTTGGCCAAGTGTTATATATTAAACCACCATTCAAACCAGCAAGCAATGCGCCATAAATTATCTGTATGAACAGAATGAGATAAACAAAAAATACTAAGCAATAGAGCGAATGGTTTTTGACTTTTTGTGGTTCAAGATAATATGAAAAACCAGTATAAAGCAGAAGTGAAAATATTATAAGCGCTAATCCCAGATGTGTCGCAAGCCTTATGTGGCTTACATCTGGCTGGTCTACCAGACCACTTTTTACCATCCACCAGCCTATTAACCCCTGTAAACCGCCAAGGAAAAATAAACCGATGAATTTTTGCGCTTCATTCTTTTTAATTTTTTTTGTGAACAGGAAATAGAGGAGCGGTAAAAGGAAAACTATACCCACTATTTTACCAAGTACTCTGTGTGCCCATTCCCAGTAGAATATCTTTTTAAATTCTTGAAGATTCATCCCAAAATTCTTTTTTTTATATTCTGGGCTTTGTTTGTAATGGCTGAATTCAGCATCCCATTCTATATTATTAAGTGGAGGTATTGCCTGCTTTATCGGGTGCCATCTGGTCATCGAAAGGCCAGATTCAGTAAGCCGTGTAAGACCGCCAACCACCACCATCATAAAAACCAAAAATGCAGTAATGAATAGCCA
>DQGZ01000079.1 GCA_003531345.1 Alphaproteobacteria bacterium
CTTGCTAATGTAGAAGATTTTCTGCAGAATTTCACCTCAAATAACAAAAACCTTGAGTTTCTGGCAAAAATCATTAATGAACTTGTCCTTAATAGCGAATTTGAAGGGAATTTTGACGGTTTAAGGGATGAAATTATTTCAGTAATTCACCAAAGCCATATTAGTTATATATTAAATAACCCTTATATTAGCGATTTAAGAAAGATGGTAAGGTCTGAGTCTGATTCAGTTGCGGCTTGGCAGTATTTCTTTTGTGAATATCAGCTTGATATTCTTCAGATGGATATGCAGGTTTTATCAAAAAGCAGCGAGTTAGACATTAATTATCTGTTAGGGATACAAAACCAGATTGCCAATCTTTCTCAGCTAAAAAACTCATATGAAAGAAAATATCAAAGTTTAAATGAAGGTGAATAAAATATGGCAAAAAAAAATAAGAATATAAAAAAAATCTCTACCAAAAAAGTGGTAAAGAAAGCAAAGCCAGTGAAAATTGTGCAAAAACAGAAAAAAACTGTTGCGAAGCCTCCAGTAAAACAAAAAATACAAAAAAAACCGAAGGAGCAGGCAAAATCAGTTGCCAGTACAAAAAAAATCCCAGAGAAGAAAGTTCTTCCAGAAACCCCAAAAAAAGTAGAGCAGGTAAAAAAAGTGTCTGAAACCATTCCAGAAAAGAAAAGAACCAAGGAAGAGGTAAGAAAGATAGTTGATAAAACAGTTGAAAAGCTAGAAAAACTGTCAAAAAACAGATCTATACTTACTATAGATGAGGTTAACAAAAATATTCCGAAAGACTTTATCGACCCCAATTTTATTGAAAAAATAATTGAGGAGATGGCAAAGCGCAATATCAAGATAGTTGAAAAAAATATTGCAGATGATGATTTTGATGTAGAGGTTGAGGATGATGTAGAAGAAGAGTTTTCTTATGTTAAGGGTGCAGATGAGGAGGAAGATGTATTAACCCCTGAAATAGCTCAGGAGCCTGAAAAGAAAGCTCCCGCTGCAAGTGCAGGCAGGTCAGATGACCCAGTTCGTATGTATTTGCGTGAAATGGGCAGTGTTGACCTGCTTTCAAGGGAAGACGAGGTTGAAATAGCAAAAAGGATAGAGGAAGGAAAAAATAAATTAATTACAGTTCTTTGCGAAAGCCCACTTGCAATGAGAAACTTTATTACTTGGTATAATGACTTGCAAAGCGGCAAGATATTGATACGTGATATAATTGATATTGAGGCATCATACGCCAAAGAAATGGGTATAGTTTTAGGTGCTGAGGATAGTGAGATAGGCTTTGAAGAGAGGTCGGAAGAAGCCAATGAAACTTCCGAAAATGAATCAGGTGATTTTGATGATGCGGATGAATTTGGTGCCAGTGTATCAATCACTATAATGGAAGAAAAACTCAAGGATAAGATATTTGGCACTCTGGAAGAAATATCAAACATTTCTGGAAAAACCCTAAAATATCACGAAAACCTATTAAGATTTGCCCTTGATAGAAAAAAAGTTAACGAAAAAGATAAAAAAACTTTTGATAAGAATATTGAAAAGCTTGCAGAGCTTATAAAAGATATTTTTCTTAATGAATCAAGCCAACAGAAGATTATCAAAGACCTCTATGAGAACAACATTAAATTAATGCGCTTGGAAGGCGGTTTACGTGATGTTGCAGAAAGGCATAAAATAAAACTGGATGAATTTTTGAGCAAATATAAAGGTAATGAACTTAACCCTGACTGGTTAGATGACTTAAGAGAATCAAAAGATAAAAAATGGCAGGATTTTGCAAATAAAGATGCAGACCGTATAATCAGGATAAGAAAGGAGATACAAGCAGTAGCAGAAAAAATGGGAACAGAAGTTTCCGAATATAAAGAAATAGTAAAGCAGATCCAGAAAAGTGAAACGGAAACAAAAGCTGCTAAAAAAGAAATGATTGAGGCCAACCTTCGTCTGGTTATCTCTATTGCTAAAAAATATACTAACCGTGGTTTACAGTTCCTTGACCTGATACAGGAAGGAAATATCGGTCTGATGAAAGCGGTTGATAAGTTTGAATATCGCCGTGGTTATAAGTTTTCCACCTACGCAACATGGTGGATAAGGCAGGCAATCACCCGTTCAATAGCTGATCAGGCGAGGACTATCAGGATACCAGTACACATGATAGAAACTATCAACAAGATAGTGCGTACTTCCCGTCAGATGCAGGCGGATATGGGCAGAGAGCCAACACCAGACGAGCTGGCTAAAAAACTCTCAATGCCAGTTGAAAAAATTAAGAAAGTAATGCGTATAGCTAAAGAGCCAGTGAGTTTGGAAACGCCAGTCGGTGATGAAGATGGTAGCTTCCTTGGTGACTTTATTGAGGATGCAAATGCCCTATTACCTCTTGATGCAGCGGTTCAGGAAAGCCTTAAGGAAGCGACTACAGGAATACTGGCAACCCTTACCCCGCGTGAGGAAAGGGTTTTACGTATGCGTTTTGGTATTGGTATGAACACTGATCACACGTTGGAAGAGGTGGGTCAGCAATTTTCAGTTACACGTGAAAGGATAAGGCAGATTGAGGCTAAGGCTTTGCGTAAATTAAAACATCCAAGCAGGGCAAGAAAATTAAAAGGCTTTTCAACGGAATAAGGCAGAATAGAATTGAACAGTGAGGGTAAATTTTAGTTGATTAAAATATTGTGGCAAGGGCAGTAAAGTTAAATATTTCTTTAGAGGGAGCTTTGAACAAAGCGGTAGAGAAATCTAAATTCAGGGTTTTTCTCATACTGCCAATAATAATCCTTACGTTTCTGGCTATTGCAATTAAAACTACCATACTCTGCACCCAGAATATTTCTGAGAGATTATTATCAGATAATGTTTCACAAGTGCCTAATATTTTGCATCAGGTATCACTGGCGCCATCAAAAGCAATTCGTAAAAATATATATGACCGTAATGGTATATTAATAGCTTCAAGCCTTGTTACATCTTCATTATTTGCCCACCCCAATGAAATGATTGAAAAAGATTATGCAGCTGAGCTGGTACATAAAGTTTTGCCAGAGCTTTCGGTTGCTTACCTGAAAGAGAAATTTTTTTCAGAAAAAAAATTCCAGTGGATAAAGCGTAACTTAACGCCAAAGCAAAAATATGCGGTTAACTCACTTGGTATACCAGGCTTATATTTTGAAGCGGAAACAAAAAGGATATATCCTCACAAGGAGCTGTTTTCTCATGTTATTGGCAGTGTCGGGGTTGACTCTCAAGGGCTTTCAGGGATGGAGAAAGTTATTGATTCGTTGAACAAGCATGTAACTGATAACGAAGTTCGGGATTATATAAACACTACAATGGATGTAAGGATACAGAACATTGTTCATGAGGAATTATCCAGCCAAATGGAAAAACATAAGGCGGTTGCAGCAGCAGGTATAGTGATGGACGCAACAAATGGTGAAATAATATCTTTGGTAAGCCTGCCAGACTATGAGCCCAATTTTTTAAAATCAATTACACCAGAATCATTTTTTAACCATGCAACTTTAGGTGTTTATGAGCTGGGTTCAGTATTTAAACCAATAACTTTTGCTGCTGCTTTTGAAAAAAATCTTATAAAAATGAATTCAAAATTTGATGCAACTCAGGCATTAAAGATAGGTCGTTTCCGTATATCAGATTTTCACCCAGAAAACAGGTGGCTAACAACGCCAGAAGTAATGATGCATTCATCAAATATAGGTACAGCAAAGATAGGCGAGATAGTGGGTATAAACGGGTTTAAGGATATATACAGAAAGCTTGGGTTTTATGAAAGGTCAGGAATAGAGATACAGGAAAAGGCAAGTTCTAATATACCAAATAATTGGGGGCAGACAACATTGTTCACTGCCTCATATGGCCATGGTCTAGCAATCACCCCAATGCACCTGATAGCGGGTTATATGCCTATAGTAAATGGGGGTGTTTTATATAAACCAACCCTGATAAAAGAGGAAAAAGATCCAGAAGGTAAAGAGGTATTTTCTAAGTCCACATCAGATATAATGCGTAAATTACTACGTCTGGTGGTAGCAAGGGGGACGGCAACAAAAGCAAATATTTCTGGTTTTTTGGTTGGCGGCAAAACAGGCACGGCAGAAAAAATAGATGAAAATGGCAGATATAGCAAAACATCAAAAGTGACAACATTCGTAGGGGCTTTCCCTATGAATAAACCAAAATATTTGGTATTGACATTATTTGATGACCCTAAGCCCTCCAAGGATTCTTATGGCTATGCAACGGCTGGCTGGGTTGCAGCACCTGCGGCAGGCAAAATAATTTCTCGCATGGCGCCTATACTAAAAATAATGCCACAGGATGAAAATGATGAGAAAATAAAAGCAGAGCTTGAAATTACTGGTGTAGATATTAGATAAGGCGTTGCTATTTATAATTTAACAACACTATCTAAAGCAAAATTAGTCTAGCTGCAATTCACCAACCTTTGCTAACAGTGTCTAACAGAATTTACTATAGTTACTAATGCAAATTAACCAAAATTCTGAGAATAATTTTTATTCACTTACCTCAGGCTCTGAAGTTTTTTTATTAGGCAAACTCTTAAAGAATTCTAGTTCAGGGGCGGTTCATATCTGTAAAAATGATTATTACGCCGAAAAAATAATTTCGTTATTGAATTGTTTTTTTCCTGAGATTGAAGTGCTGGAATTACCAGCATGGGATACCAACCCATATGACAGAACTAGCCCTAATATAAGCATAATAAGCAAAAGGCTTTTCACACTTTCAAAGATAAAGAACGGTTTAGGAAAGAACCAGATACTGGTAACCACTGCCAATGCTATTCTGACCAAACTTATACCACAGGAGGTAATAAAAAATTCTACACTCGCACTTAAGGAAAAAATTGAAATAAGAAGAGATCAATTAACTAAATTTTTGGTTGATAATTCCTATATAAATGTAGCTGCTGCAACTGAAAGTGGTGAGTTTGCAATCAGGGGTTCACTTATTGATATAATTCCCACCAATCAGGATTGCGGTATAAGAATTGACTTTTTTGGTGATGAGATAGAGAGTATCAGAAAATATGACCCGCTGACTCAGATAACAACAGGAAGTATAGATGAAATTGACCTTATTCCTGCCAGTGAAATTTTATTAAATAAAGAAAATATTGAAAAGTTTAAGCAGGGTTACCTCAAGAATTTTGGTCTGAAAAGTTCTTCGTCTGACCAGTTATATGAAGCCATTTCAAATGGCAGAAGGCACAATGGAGCAGAAAATCTTTTACCATTATT
>DQGZ01000035.1 GCA_003531345.1 Alphaproteobacteria bacterium
ACTGAATATCAATCTGTTTCGTTTAAGTCTGTTACTAAATCTGGTAGTGATATTGAAGAAACTTCAGAAAAATCAGAAGAAAGTGCTGAGGATAAAAAAACTAATGCAGCCGAAAGTCTAGATAAATTATGTGAGTATATAAAACAGGTTTTGGGCGAAAAAGTTTTAGAGGTTAAAAAAACAAGCCGACTTGCAGAAAGCCCTGTTTGCTTGAGCATTCCTGAGGGCGGAATGGAAATTAGGTTTGAGCGGTTCATGATAGAAAACAAACAACTTAATGAAGCGCGTCCCAAAATTTTTGAAATAAATCAGAACCATAAAATTATCAAAAAACTTTCTGATGAAATTATGGCAGAAAATTTTGATAAAAATGAAATAAGTAAAAAGAAAATTGATGAAACAATAAAGCTTTTATTTGCTCAGGCAAATATAATTGAAGGTGAACCAGTGCCTGATATTAAAGAATATGCAAATAATATAAACAAACTTATAGAGCTTAGTCTGGTGGCTTAGTATTAGCGCCTCTTCTAATCTACACCACCCCCCTTTTATAAGATATAATTGTTAATTGGTAAATTTGCAGCAATGATAATAGATTGTAGCCCCCTTTAGGAAATTAACAACTAACCATAAAAATCCTTATACCATTTAACAAACATCTTTACTCCAGATTCTATTTTGGTTTTGGGTTCAAAATTGTAATCTTTTTTTATCTCAGAAATGTCAGCATAGGTTCTATAAACATCACCCGCCTGCATCGGCAGCATTTCGGTTATTGCTTTTTTGCCTATCTCATTTTCCAGAACTTCAACAAAATATTTCAATTCAACAGGTGAGTTATTACCAATATTATAAACTTTATTTTTGTGTTTTGGCTCTGTTGTTGCAATTTTTATAACACCATCAACAATGTCATCAATATAGGTGAAATCTCTTTGTAAATTACCACTATTAAATATTTTTATCGGCTTGCCTTCCATAATATCTTTTGTGAAGGAAAAATAAGCCATATCTGGCCTGCCATATTCACCATAAACAGTGAAAAAACGCAAACCCGTTGCGGTTATATTATATAAATGTGAATAGCTGTGCGTTAGCAATTCACCTGATTTTTTAGTTGCGGCATATAGTGAAATTGGCTCATCAGTTTTTTGATTTTCTGAAAATGGTGCGGTTGATGAATTACCATAAACCGATGAAGAGCTTGCATAGATAAAATTTTTTAAGTTTGGCTTAAAATTTCTTATACATTCCAGCATATTCATCTGCCCAATCAGGTTGCTTTCAACATATGCAAAGGGCTTTTGGATAGAGTAGCGAACGCCAGCCTGCGCTGCTAAGTGGATTATTATATCAAAATCATTTTCCTTAAAAAAAGTTGCAAGTTTTTCATAATCGGAAATGTCCATCTGATCAAATTTGAAATTCTTTTCATCTTCTAGTATTTCAAGCCTTGCCAGCTTAAGGTCAGTATTATAATAATCATTGATGTTATCCACCGAAACAATATTATGCCCCTGAGAGAGCAGCTTTCTACATAGGTGAAACCCAATAAACCCCGCTGACCCTGTTACAAATATATTCATATAAAACCCGCTTTATGAAAATAAAAATTATCGCAATCGGTAAACTTAAAGACAAAAACATTAAAGCGCTAATTGATGAATATATCAAGCGAACAAAATGGACTATAGATATAGTAGAGGTTGAAGCAAAAACCAAGGATGAGAGTAAAATAAAAGATGAAGAGGGTAAATTATTGCTTAGTAAAGTGCCAAGTGGCTATTGTATTATTGCGTTAAATGAAAATGGCAAACAGTTTGAAAGCCCTCAATTACACAAGGAGCTGAACAGAGTAGCAAACCAGTCATCAGGTGGAATTGCTTTTATAATAGGCGGCGCATCAGGATTAAGCGATGAGGTTAAAAAAGCGACAAAATTATCACTTTCACTAGGGCTACTTACCTACCCGCATATGTTGGCAAGGTTATTGCTAGTTGAACAAGTCTATAGAATATGGACTATAGGTGAAGGAAAAGCATATCATAAGTGAGGAATTAGGAAACAGGAATAGGAATTAGCTTTTCTATTTTCTAATTCCTAACCCCTTCTAAAAATGGACATTACAAACATACATTCCCTTCAGGTGCTTGCAGATAATATGCGCTATTCTGCTGCACGTCAGGAAATAATTTCACAGAATATTGCCTCTGCTAACATACCTGAATATACCAGAAAAGATATAAAACCTGAAAGTTTCAGCGTTTATTTAAGTGATGCTTCAGACAAAATGATGCTAAAAACCACAAATAGTGACCATATATCAACTGCAACCGCAGCGGCAAATAAAAAATTTTTTGATACCAAAATGCCAGTAGCGCTGGATATGGAAGCGCTAGAGATGATGCAAAATAATCAGAATTTTAATCTGGCAAATTCTACATATAAGAAATTCATTCTTATGTTTAAAGACGCATTAGGTAGTTCTAACAGGTAATTTATGAAATCAGAAATTAGTAATCAGGAATTAAAAATTAGGCAGTTAAAAAGCTGTTTCCTGTTTCCTGTTTTGTGCTTCCTACTTGCTATTTCCTGTTTTCTGTTTTCTGCTTCCTCTCTTGCAGGTGGCAGCCTTAAGCAGGCGTTAGCGGTCTCTGCCTCTGGAATGAAGGCAGAATCGGAGCGTATCAAGGTTATCACTGAAAATATTGCCAATTCTGATACTACTGGGCTTTCACCCACGCAAGAGCCCTATAGAAGAAAGACCGTTTTTTTTAACCAGATTATAGATAAAAAAACTGGTACAAAACTGGTTAATGTAAAAAGGATTGGGGTTGATAATTCTGATTTTAAAATTGTTTACCAGCCAAACCACCCAGCAGCAGATGAAGCTGGTTATGTAAAATACCCTAATGTTGACAGAATGATGGAATCAATGGACATGAGAGAAGCACAAAGGAATTATGAGGCAAACATCACTGCAATAGAGATAACCAAGGGCATGATGGACAGAAGCCTTGATTTAATGAGGTAATTAATGATAGAAGGTTAGAAAGTTTGAAGGATAGAAGGTTAAACCTTCTGGCTTTCTATCCTTGTAACTTTAAACCAATAAAAATGGCAAATGTTCTAAACGCAATATCAGCTTATAATAAAGCCCAAGGCTTAAAGGGTGATTTTGGCATTTCACAAATAAACACCAGCGGCGACCAACCAAATTTTGCCAATATGGTTGAGGATATTTTAAGCTCCACCGTAAATGATATTAGGAAAGCGGAGTCTGTTTCCAACATGTCTGCTAAGGGTCAGGCTTCTATTGAAGACCTTGCCATTGCAGTTGCCAATGCTGAACTCAGCCTGAAATCACTGGTTGCAATACGTGACAAGATAGTTGCCGCATATCAGGATATAATCAGAATGCCTATTTAGTTAGGTTTTAACGCTTTTTTGTGGCAATTTTAGTCAATTTATGCTAAGTTTCCATATGCAAAAGAAAGCTCTAAAATTCTCAAATAACATATTTTGGGACATAAACCCGAGGGATTTATCCATCAAAAAAAACCTACCTTTTATAATTGAAAGGGTTTTTACTTATGGTAATTTTAATGACTATAAAAAGGTAATAAAAATTGGGGGTTAT
>DQGZ01000158.1 GCA_003531345.1 Alphaproteobacteria bacterium
CGCCGTGAAAAAGCTACTTCAAACATCTGTACCAACCAAGGTTTAATGGCTTTAGCTTTTACAATACATATGAGCTTGCTTGGTGAAATTGGCTTTAAACAATTAGGAAAACTTAATCATTCAAAGGCAGTAAAACTCGCAGATGAAATTTCAAAAATTAAAGGTTTTAAAGTTTTGAATAAAACTTTCTTTAATGAATTTGTAATTGAAACTCCAACGTCAGCGCAAAAAATATCAGATGAATTGGCGCAAAAAAATATCGTTGCTGGTTTTGTGCTTGCTGAAAATAAGCTTCTGCTTGCTGCAACCGAGCTCACCAGTGACGGAGATATTTCAAAGCTGGTAGGTGAATTGAAGAAATATTAATGAGCATAAACCCGTAAATACGGATTTATGCTAGAATAGCCTTGTAACTAACTTAATAATTTATGACAGTAATCGCACTGAAAAATCTAGAGGTAAAAGAAAATAATATGCAAAATTTAGATGAAATAATAGGGCAGAGCAGGGGGCTAAAATATGAGGAGAAGCTTTTGTTTGAGCAATCTTCAGAAGGTGCTTGCGGGGTTGACTTGCAAGAAATTAAAAACTTTCAGAATAAAACTGGTCAACAGGCTCGTGAAAAAATTGGTCTAGCGCAAGTGTCTGAGCCGCAAGTGGTGAGGCATTTTGTGCGGTTATCTACACAGAATTATTCAATTGACCATGGTATTTTTCCGCTAGGTTCTTGTACTATGAAGCACAACCCTCGTTTGAATGAAAAAACTGCCCGTTTTGATGGCTTTGCCAACCTTCATCCGATGCAATCAGAAGCGCAAACTCAAGGCGCATTGGCGCTTATGTGTGAATTGCAAAATTGGCTAAAGCAAGTTTCAGGGCTTGATGCAATTGCACTTTCGCCAGCCGCAGGTGCGCATGGTGAGCTTGCAGGTATAATGACAATTCACGCTGCCCATGTTGCAAAGGGTAATCCTCGTAAAACTGTTATAGTGCCAGATAGCGCACACGGCACAAACCCTGCAACGGCAGCGCTTTGCGGTTATGAAATTGTTAGTGTTCCCACTGAAAAAGACGGCAAGGTTAATCCGCAGTCAGTTAAGAATGTTCTTAATGAAAATGTTGCGGCGATAATGTTAACTAACCCTAATACTTGTGGTTTATATGAATCTGGTGCGCATGAAATAGCTGACGCTTTGCATAAAGCAGGCGCTTATTTTTATTGTGATGGTGCAAATTTCAATGCGATAGTTGGTAAAGTTCAGCCTGCAAAATTCGGTGTTGATGTTATGCACTTTAATTTACACAAAACATTCTCAACTCCGCACGGTGGCGGTGGGCCAGGTTCTGGGCCAATTGCTGTTTGTAAAGAATTAGAACCATACATTCCAACGCCTTATGTTGTAAAAGAAGGTGAAAAATATAAATTAGTTACAGAAAATAAAAATTCATTTGGTCGCTTGCGTGGCTTTAATGGTCAGTTTGGAATGTTTGTTCGGGCACTTACTTATATGCTTTCTCACGGTGGTGATGGCTTAAAGCAAGTAGCGGAAGATGCAGTTCTGAACGCAAACTATATCCGCTCATCACTAAAAAATTACTATAACATTCCGTTTGATGATTACTGTATGCACGAATTCCTGATGAATGATAAATTGCAAAAAGATGATGGTGTAACCACCATGGATATAGCAAAAACCATGGTGGAATATGGCATTCACCCGATGACAGTTTATTTTCCACTAGTTGTGCAGGCTGCAATGTTAATAGAGCCAACAGAAACAGAAAATAAACAAAGCTTAGACAGGTTAATTGCGGTGTTGCAAAAAATTGCTATTGATACAAAAGATAAAGCAAAAGCCGAAGCTATGCACAAAAACCCAGTCTCAACCCCGCGCCGCCGCCTTGATGAAGTTAAGGCAGCGAAAGAATTGAAGTTGAAGTTTTAGTAATTAGTATCAGTATTTACTAACGATAAGTTTTTTCAAGTTTTGCATTTTTTTATTGTTGCTGATATTGTAATTGCGGATACGAAATTACAATGAAAAAAATTCTCATCATAGCAGGGTCAGATTCAGGTGCGGGGGCAGGAATTCAGGCCGACCTTAAGTCAGCCGCCGCACAAGGCGTTTATGCTTCAACTGCTATAACCTCAATAACCGCACAAAATACGCTAGGCGTTCAGGCGGTATATCACCTGCCTGATGATATAATAAAACAGCAGATTAGCTCTGTTTTATCAGATATCGGGGCTTCAGTGATTAAAACTGGAATGCTTGCCAATGAGCGAATTATAAAGGTGGTCGCAAGGGCTTTGAGTGAGTTTATTAAGCCGTCATTGCGAGTGGGCACGAAGCAATCCATCCTTACGGGTGATACTCCAGCCCTGATGAATTGCTTCATCGCTGATGCTCCTCGCAATGACGATTATTCCAACTGCCAACTACTAACTAACAGCCCACTACTCATCTGTGACCCAGTAATGGTTGCTAAAGGTGGGCATAAATTACTAGATGATAACACCGCTGATGTACTTAAAAATCTAATGATATCAAAAGGTTATCTAGTGACCCCCAATATACCTGAAGCGGAAGTTTTAAGCGGAGTTACTATAAAAAATGAAGATGATATGATTGCAGCAGGAGAGGAAATTATCGCTGAAACTGGCTGTAATGCTGTTCTTGTAAAGGGTGGGCATTTAAAAGGTGATTTATTAACCGATGTTTTGATTCAGAAAGGTGAGAGCTCAGAACTGGCAAGTCAGAACTTAATTACTAAATTTACATCCCCCCGAATCAATACCAAAAATACCCATGGAACGGGCTGTTCATACGCTTCTGCTATTGCTGCCAATTTGGCGAAAGGTCAATTACTGGAAGATGCTGTAAAGAATGCTCATACTTATATCCATGAAGCCATTAAAAATGCCGTTCCCATAGGCTCTGGGCATAGCCCGATAAGTCATTTTTATAAGTAGTGAGGAGGTGAATTTGTTTTGTTTTATCCGTTAGTTCTTGAGACCTTCTATTCTTCTAACTTTTCTTTAAATTAGCTATTGACACGTGCAAAAACACTTATATTATGCGCCCTCTAAAAATTCATTAGTAAACTAAAATTGTAATCAAAGTGGCAAGGATAGCAGGTGTAAATATACCAACTCAAAAAAGGCTTGAAATATCGCTTAGATATTTGTTCGGTGTTGGCCCAAAGCGCGCGAAAGATATTTGCGCTGCAACTAAAATTTCTCCCGATAAAAGGGTGAAGGATCTTACGGAGATGGAGGCTATTGCCCTTCGTGAGTATATTGATGCTAACTTTACAGTTGAAGGAGATTTACGTCGTGAAATTGGCTCTAATATTAAAAGGCTTGTTGACCTTGGTTGTTACCGTGGTGTTCGCCACCGTAAAAAGTTACCTGTTCGTGGTCAGCGTACTCACACTAACGCTAGAACTCGCAAAGGAAAAGCTGTTCCTATCGCAGGTAAGAAAAAAGTAACTAAGTAATAAACCACCACACTAAGTAATAATTATGAATACTGAAGTTAAAAAGAAAGAAGAAAAATCTGCGAAGCAGGAAGCTGGCAAGGTTAAAAAGAAAAGCAGGAAAACGGTTTCTAAAGGAATTGTTTCAATAAATGCTTCTTTTAACAACACTATAGTTACAATATCTGATTCAAACGGAAATGCGCTTACTTGGAGTTCTGCTGGTGCCTGTGGTTTTAAAGGTTCTCGTAAGTCAACCCCATATGCGGCTCAGGTTGCAACTGAGAAGGCGGCGAAACAGGCGGCTGATTTCGGCTTAATAAGTGTTGATGTTCTGATAAAAGGCGTTGGCGCTGGCCGTGAGTCTGCTTTGCGTGCGTTACAGACTGCTGGTTTTAATATCAGCTCTATAAGGGACTTAACTGGTGTTCCTCATAATGGTTGCAGGGCGCCTAAACGTAGAAGAGTATAATTTTTATTTATCACTAACTATTTATTAGCGGAGAGAAAATGGCATCACTAACAGCAAGAAACTGGAGAGAGTTAATTAAGCCTTCAAAAGTTAATTTTAAAGAGCATAGCAATAAAAAAGCTGAAATAGTTGTTGAACCTCTTGAAAGGGGTTTTGGTCTTACTTTGGGTAATGCCCTTCGCCGTGTGTTATTGTCTTCACTTCAGGGTGCTGCTGTAACGGCAGTGAAAATTGAAGGTGTATTGCATGAATTCTCATCTATACCTGGTGTTAAGGAAGATGTGGTAGATGTTATACTTAATATAAAATCAGTTAACCTTATTGCTCACAGCTCTGAGAGTAGAACTCTTAAATTAAAAGCTACTGGTCCTTGTGTTGTTACCGCTGGTATGATTGAAGAGAATGCTAATATTGAAGTTGCTAATAAAGATCTGGTTATCTGCCACTTGGATGCAGGTGCAACTCTAAGCGCAGAATTATATGTTGAAACTGGAAAGGGTTATGTTCCAGCTAGCCTTAATAAACCTAAGGATGCAGTTATCGGTCTTATACCAATTGACGCACTATATAGCCCAGTTGAAAAAGTTTCCTACAGAATAGAAGAGTCGCGCGTGGGTCAGTTCACGGATTATGACAGGCTTATATTTACAGTTGAAACTAATGGAACAGTAAAACCTGAAGATGCAATTGCATTCTCAGCAAAAATCATTCAGGATCAATTACAAGTGTTCATTAACTTTGAAGAGGTTGATGAAGTTGAGGCGAAGTCAGAGAAGGAAGAATTACCGTTCAATCGTAACCTTCTTAAAAGGGTTGATGAGCTTGAACTTTCAGTTCGCTCTGCTAACTGCCTTAAAAATGATAACATCGTATATATTGGCGACCTTGTCCGCAAAACAGAAAGCGAAATGCTGCGTACGCCAAATTTCGGTCGTAAATCTTTAAATGAAATTAAAGAAGTATTATCTGAAATGGGCTTAAGGTTCGGTATGGAAATTTCTAACTGGCCACCTGAAAATATTGAGGAGCTTGCTAAGAAATACGAAGACCCATTTAATAAATAGGTGTTTGAGGTTTTAGGTTGAAGATAGGCTATCAGTGATTAAAACTGTAACCGCTCTAAAATCTGACCTCTAAAACCTGAAACTTAGGATTAGTTATGAAACATAGAATTAAACAGAATAAATTACAAAGGAATGAAGGGCATAGAACTTCATTGCTAGCTAATTTAACTGCCTCTCTTATTGAGCATGAGCAAATTACTACAACACTTCCTAAGGCAAGGGAGTTAAAAGCCTATGCTGATAAAATTATCACTCTTGGAAAAAAAGGTGATCTTTCAGCAAGAAGGTCAGCTTTATCTAAAGTTAGGGATGAATCAGCTGTAAAAAAATTATTTGATATATTGGCAAACAGGTATAAAACCCGCAATGGCGGATATACTCGTGTACTGAAATTCGGCTTCAGAAAAGGTGATTCTGCTCCTATGGCTGTGGTTGAACTGATTGATAGAGATGTTAACGCAAAAGGCAATAAAGACATTATCAGGGTTAAGGCAGAGAGACAAAATGTCCAAGCTCAATAATTAAGTTTTAAATTTTTTTACAAATTTTTAAAACTACTTGACAGCTAAAAGTTAAAATCTTATTCAGGCGGAACTTAAATTTTAATAAACTTATAAAACTATGAAAAACTTTGCACTTATACTTACTCTGGCAGCAAGCTTAACTCTTACTTCTTGCTCTTGGTTTAAAAAAGATAAACCAAATGAAGTGACTGATGAGTCTCTTCTTCCTTCTGACCAGTTAGCTGGCTCTGATATGAATGCAATGGAAAATGTTGATGGGGCAAATACTTCAACAATAAATACAGGCGCTCAGGAAGAGCTTATTGCTGTTGCTGGTGATAGAGTTTTCTTTGGTTATGATTCTTCAACGCTTACATCCGAAGGTGAGGCAACTATCCGTAAACAGGCTAACTGGTTGAACCAGAACACTGGCGTTAATGTTACTGTTGAAGGTCACTGTGATGAGCGTGGCACAAGAGAATACAACTTAGCTCTTGGTGAAAAGCGTGCACAAGCTGTTAAAAATGCACTTATAAACAACGGCGTTAATCCTTCAAGGGTTAATACTATCTCTTATGGTAAAGAATTTCCAGAATTCCTTGGTTCTTCGGAGGAGTCTTGGGCTAAAAACCGTAGGGGTGTAACTGTTGTTAACTAATAGTTTTCATGCTCTTGATAATTTAGACCCGCCTCTTTAGGCGGGTTTTTTTATGCTATTTTCTGATGTTGATATAATTTTGTAGCCTAATCCGTCATTGAAAGGGGCGAGAAGGCCTGCCCATAACGTCATCACAAGCGAACAACCTCCGTTGTCGTCATTGCGAACGCACTTCAGCGAAGCAATCTATTCTTAAAAGCCAAAATTCACTTTAGATTGATTATACTACATTCTTACGAGTCAGACTTACTTTCCGATAGATTGCTTCGCTAAATCAGCTCGCAATGACGTTGTGGGCGAGCCACCACTACTTAGAATGACGTTAAAAGTTGAAAAATATACAAAAGACTATTTGCAACAAGTCCAATTACGAAAGAAGTCTATTTTATCAGGTCAATTTTTCCTGCCAGTATAAAATCATTCTCATGCAGTCCATTAATTTTATGAGTTTGGATATATATTCTTGCATAACCCCAGCCAAATTCTATATCGGGGTGGTGCTGCTCCAATTCTGCTATTTCGCCTACTTTATTTACAAAGGCCAATGCGGAGAGAAAATTATTAAATAAAAATTCTCTATAGATTTTTCTGCCGTCATCAACCAATTGCCATAAAGGCGTCTGGCGAAGCATAGCTCTTGCATTTTTTTCATTAAGTGGTGGTATTCCACCCTTACACGGCGTGCAGCTTTTATTGCTTATGGTCATAGAATATAAAAATCTATTTTAGAGTTTAAGTTTTTTTGTATTTTACACTGTAATTTTAAACTCTTATACTCTTATATTCTAAAATTCTTGAGATAATGCACTTTAATTTAATATCCATATTCCCTGAGCTTTTTCCTGGTGCGCTGGCAACTGGTCTTACTGGTAAAGCGTTGGAGAAGGGCGTTTGGAGTTTTGATACGATAAATATCCGTGATTTTGCTGAGGATAAACATAAAACAGTTGACGATACGCCTTATGGCGGCGGTGCAGGTATGGTTATGCGCCCAGATGTGCTGGCAAAGGCGATTGATCATTTAGGAATTAGGAATCAGGAATTAGGAATTAGTAATAGCGGAGCAGGTAAAATTATTTATATGTCTCCCCGTGGTACGCTTTTAAACCAGAGAAAAGTTGAAGAGTTGGCAGGGGTAAAAACTCTGTCAATAATCTGCGCCCGTTATGAGGGGGTTGACCAGAGAGTGCTTGATAAATATGGCGTCGAAGAGGTTTCCGTGGGTGATTTTATCTTAACTAATGGAGAAATTGCAGCATATTTATTAATTGATGCTTGCGTAAGAAAAATAAATGGTGTATTAGGCAACCCCCAAACGCATGATGAGGAGAGTTTTTCTATTGCTGGAAGCAGTAATTTGCTTGAATATCCGCATTATACACGGCCAGAAGTGTGGAGTGGTTTTAGCGTTCCTGATGTGCTAAAATCAGGCAATCACGCTTTAATTGCTAAATGGCGTTTGGAGAAGGCGAAGGAGTTAACTGCTCAAAAACGCCCTGATTTATGGGCTAAGTTTTTGAAGAGTTAATACTAACTGCTAAAAACTAACTACTAACAACTACCTTATATGAACGCATTACAACAATTTGAGAATAATTATAAAGAATCTTTAGGTAAAACCATACCTGAGTTCCAAGCTGGTGACACTGTAAAAGTGAACTACAAAATTATTGAAGGTGAAAAAGAGCGTATTCAGGTTTACCAAGGGCTTTGCATCGCTCGTAAAAATGCTGGCATAAATTCATCATTTAATGTTCGCAAAATATCATATGGTGAAGGTGTTGAGCGTATATTTCCACTTTACAGCCCACGTATTGACTCAATTGAAGTAATTCGTAAGGGTGAAGTTCGCCGTGCTAAATTATACTACATGCGTAAGCTTACTGGTAAAGCTGCAAGAATTGAAGAAAAGCAGGAAAAAGAAACTGCTACGGCTGCGGAATAAAAGCTTTTGCTGTTATCGCCAGATAACTCCCCTAGAATTTCTGTTTGTTAATAACGGTTATGCCCTGATAATGGCAGACTGGTGAACATTATTAACCTTTGCTGGACAGTGCCTAAACTGTCATTTATATTTGCCTTAATGTAAAAATTCCTTATTAGTGATTTTTTAAAAAATCAGGTTTAACAACAGTGCCCAACAGTATCTAATGATGATTTTTCGTTTATTCTTTATAATCCTTGCTGTTTTTACTACTTCTGAAGTTAAGGCATTTAACAATCAGGACGTACATAAATGGTCAATTGACAGCTACGAACTCAACTATCTTAAAAAGGCTGTGGTTGAGTATCAGGCAAGGAAGTGGGAGTCTAATATATTGCGTGGTTATTCCCCGCGTGACCCAGTGGTGAAAAAGATATTGCAATGGAAGAAGTTCAATAACGGCTCACCAGATGTAAGCTTCAGTGATATAACCAATTTTATTAGGTATAACCCTTCATGGCCAAATCAGGATTTGCTCAGGAAAAATGCTGAATATGCAATAGCAGACTATACCAGCCCTGATGATGTAATAAAATGGTTTGCAATAAACACCCCAATACCTGGAAAAATAGTTCGTTTCAAAAGACCGCTTACATCAACAGGCATGCAGAAGCTTTCGGAAGCTCTGCTGCGTATAAAAGACAAGTATGTTTTTGATAAGAACATAATATTCACCCTAATAAAGGATGCATTTGTAGGGCTTGATTTCACCCCGAAAAGCGAAGATGAGTTTCTGAAAAAATTCTACAAGGTTCTTACCCAGCGTGACTATCAGCGCAGGATAGACAGGCTGCTTACTGAAAGGCAGATAACTAATGCCAAGCGCCTATATAAATATCTGGATGCCAACTACAAAAAACTTTTTGATGCCAGAGTAGCGGTCATAAGGGGTGGGCAGGGGGTTGATTACGCCATTGCTCAGGTTCCTTATATGTTCCGCAATGATCAGGGGTTGCTATATGAGCGTGCTTTATTCCGTGATAATCGTGGTGATTTACCAGGCGTTATGCAGCTTCTTCATAGTTTGCCAGCAGAAATAGACAATCCTGAGAAATGGTGGAAATTACGTAAAAAATCCATCCGCACACTGATAGACAGAAAATCATGGCTTGAGGCTTACAAACTGGCAAAGAATCATAGTGTAAAATATAGCCGTGAGATAATTGCCGAGTCTGAATGGTACGCTGGCTGGATAGCACTTCGTTTTAATAAAAGTTACCGCACTGCCTATGAGCATTTTAAGCGCATCTATGACGTATCACGTACGCCAGTTTCAATAGCGAGGGCAACCTATTGGATGGGGCGGGCGTTAGAGGCGCAAGGTCTAGCACAGCAGGCAATGGAGTGGTATAACGTAGCCGCGCGCTATCCTGCTACTTATTATGGGCAATTAGGTTTTGTTAAATCTGGCAATAGAACATTTACTCAGCCTCTACCTTCAGTTATCAGCAAGGCCGATGTTGCAAGATATAGAAGTAATGAACTGGCAAAGGCGGCTTATTTAATGCACTCCATAGGGCAGGACAAGCTTGGTAAATTATTCATGAATGGTGCAGCATCCTCTGCAACTACATCAGGTGAAAGGGTTCTGGTAGCCCAGATGGGGCTGGCACGTGGCAGGTATGACTATTCCCTGCATGTAGCAAAGGAAATTTATCGTGAGAAGAATGAAGTGGTTATTAATGCGTTATTCCCTGTATTCAACCTAACATCGCCTATGGGTAAGCAGATAACGGAGCCAGAGCCAGAAATTATTCTTGCGCTGATCAGGCAGGAGAGTGAATTTGACACTTATGCTCGCAGTTGGGCTGGGGCAGCAGGGTTAATGCAGTTAATGCCAGCTACAGCTAAAGACGTTGCCAGAAAACTGGGTGTGCAGTTCAACCAATCTAGACTAAATTCTGACCCAAGATATAATATCATGCTTGGCTCAGCCTATATAGCCCAAAGAATAAAAGACTTTAACGGCTCATATATGCTTGCTGTTGCCTCCTACAATGCTGGTATTGGTAACGTACGCAAATGGATAGAAAAGAACGGTGACCCTAGAAAATTCCGCAACCTTGAGGAAATAATTGACTGGGTGGAGATGATACCATTTGGTGAAACCAATAATTATGTGCAGCGTGTTATGGAAAATATACAAATGTATCGCATAGCTGTTACTGGAAAAAGATACAGATACATCAACATAGACAAAGACCTGCTGCGATAAAACTGGTTACATTTTTACGCTAAACTTTGTTAACAAACTATTGACATATTGTTAAACTAATATAAAGAAACCACTCTTGACCACAAAACATAGGTAGAATATGGCTATTACATTGAATTTTAAAGCTGAAGAGCGCAAAACGGTTGGAACTGGCTCGGCTCGTGCAGCAAGGCTTGCAGGCAACATTCCTGCGGTTATTTACGCAAAAGACAAAACCCTGAAACATATTTCCGTTAATGCCCGTGAGCTTTCATTGGCTATAAATAGAGGTAAATTTTTCTCGAAAGTTATTGAGTTTGACATTAACGGTACAAAAGTAAAAACTATTCCACAAGACGTGCAGATACACCCAGTGAAAGACACTCCTATCCACGCAGATTTCATCAAGGTTGACGAGAAATCTGAATTTAAAGTTACTGTTCCAGTTGAGTTCGTAAATATTGACAAGGCACCTGGTTTGAAACGTGGTGGTATTTTAAATACAGTACGCAGAACAGTTGAAGTTTGGTGTACTATTGCTCACATCCCTGAAAAGCTGATAGCAGACCTTACAGGCTTACAGATTGGTGATAACGTGAAGTACAGCAAATTAGAAGGAACTTCTCAGGTTCACCCAGTTATCACAGGTCGTGATTTTACTATTGCAACCATCGCTGGCAGACTTTCTGAGGAAGAAGAGCTGGCTCGTGAACAGGCTGGTTCTGAAGCTTTACAGAAAGCGGCGGCTGAAAAAGCGGCAGCAGATGCAGCAGCAACAGCAGCAGCTAAAGAAGGTAAAACCCCTTCAGCGAAAGACGGTAAAAAATAGTTTAATAATACTGTATTTCCATCTTAGTAAGTGGCGCTTTTGCTGGAATTTTATTTAAAATTTAATGGGCTTGACAGATGTGCTATGATTGCTCGTTAAATATAATTTATCGTCATGCAAACTGAAAATATTCGAAAAACCACCCTTGCAATTAGCCTGCTTTCAATATTACCGCACCTGCTATGTTGCGGTATTCCGGTGGTTTTGGCGCTTATAAGCCTTGGAACAACTGTTGGTCTTGCAACGGCTTTAGCAACTAACCCATTATATAATTTTGTTGACCATTACCACACACAGCTGCTTTTTGTGGCGGTTATTGGCGTTGTTACAAGCGGTTTTTTTAACCTTATAGCCTATAGAATGGATTGCAAGGCTATGTCTGACCTTTGCACCCATGATTCTTGTGCGCCTAAAAAAACTAAAAGTTTCAAGATTTTCTTTATCTCATTGATATTGCTTTTTGTTGATATTGCTTGGTTTGCAACGGAAGAATATGTTCTTGGTCTGCATAATCACAATCATCATGAAGCTCATGAAGATCATCATCACGAACACTAGATAGTGTTAAGCATCTGTAAATATCTTGATGACACTATCTAAGAAATTAATTGTGGCTACATCAGGCGGTATTGACAGCCTTGCCCTATCTTTAATGCTAAAAGAGCAGGGGGCTGATTTTATTTCCGTTATCGTTGATCATAAATACCGTGAAAACTCCAGTGCTGAAGCTCTGGCAGTCAAGAAGCTCCTAAGAAAACATGGTATAGATTCTGTAATACTTACCTATAAAGGCAAAAAGCCTGAAAAAAATATTGAGGAAGAGCTGAGGAATATAAGGTATTCGCTGTTATTTGATTATGCAAAGAAAAATAAGGTAAATAAAATTTTTACCGCTCACCATCTTGATGATAATATTGAAACATTTCTAATGCGTTTAAGTCGTGGTTCAGGTGTGAAGGGGTTGGCGGTGATGCAGAGTGAGACCAGCTTTGGTGATATTAAAATAATCCGCCCGCTTCTGGGTGTTTCTAAGTTGGAACTAAAAGAATATTTGCAGAAGAGGAAAGTGAAATGGTTTGAAGATGAAACCAATAAAGACACGAAACTAACCCGTAATAATCTACGCAAAATACTTTCTGAATTATCTGATTATGAAATTTTGAAAAAAAACCTAAGCCGCACCATAGAGTCAATATCTGAAGTTTCTGCATATATTGAACTTCAGGTTGAAAAAGAACTTAACAATCTTTTTGAAATTTTTAGCAACCCGTCATTGCAAGCCTATGCGAAGCAATCCATCTTCACAAGAGTAACTCACAATGACGCTAGATGTATAATTAACCATTACTCCTGCAATTATTCAGAATTTGTAAAGCTCCATAAACTAATAGCCATAAATATTCTTTATAAAATTTTTGAGCAGTTGAAATTTAATGACAAAGACCTGCGCTATGATGAAGTCGAGAATGCCTACAATAATATAATCTCTGGTAAAAAGTCATTTACGGTTTACGGGGTTGAATATCTGAGTGTTGAAAAAAAAATATATTTTTTTAAGGAGTTTTCACGGATAAAAGAAGTAAGATTTACAAATGGTAAAAATAAATTTATTTTAAAGCCGTTAGGCTATGAAGGGCTAAAAAAAATTACTGATAAGCAGGTTCATAAATTCCCTAAAAAAATCTCAAGAACAATAATGTGCGTGACACCTCTTTAAAGTTTTTTGCTGCAATGTTATTCCAGTTCATGACCTATTCTCCAGATGTATCTCATGAACATGTTTTGCTAATGAAATAGCTAGTTATTCAAGTTTATAGTATTTCATAAATTTAATTGGCATCTTCGTTTTTCATCGATTTGCCTCAGTCATGTACTGATCTGTACGCTCCTTCAGGCTCACTCGAAAAACTTGATGGCAATTAAATTTCTGAAATACTATAGTGTGCTGCAATTTAATTAATTTGGAGGCGGACGTAGATTAGTAGAGGGTAAGAAAAATTTTGAGATTTATGTTTCTAAATTGAAAAAAAATTATAGTAGCTATATACTAAAATCAATAATTGCCCTCCGTGGGTTATGACAAATTTTATAAACCTTTCTTTATGCGCATTGCCAGATATTTATGCTACGCAGCCATTTTACTATTCACAGTGTCTTTTTCGCTGATGAACCATAGCAAAATATCTATCTCTATACCATTTACTGGCCTCAGCTATACATCATATTTTTTTATTTTTATTTTTTGCGCTTTTATTATCGGCATATTTACTGGTTATTTTTTAGCATCAAAAAAAATATTTGATAACTGGCGGGCAAAAAAACTGGTCGAAAATGAAAGTAAGCAACTCAAAAGTAAGATAGACCTCTACGAAACCGAACTGAAAATCTACGATAACATCCGCCAAAACAACAAGCAGTTGCGTTTAAGCAATATCTCGCAGTTTTTATTGCCGAAGAAATAGTAAATAGGAATTAGTAGCTAGATTTTTTTAATAAATTTGTGACAAAGATGTGTATCGTCATTGCAAGCTGCTTTAACGAAGCAATCTATCCTAACGAGCAAAATTTACGAACCGATGGATTGCTTCGTTAAAGCAGCTTGCAATGACGCGTATAATAAACTCTAACCACGCAACTCTAAACTCTTGAAAAATGGCAGAAATAATCGGAAAAGCAACCATCAAACTAGAAAGAGCTGGGCAGCCTGATAAACAGGTGGAAATGCCGATATTGAAAGGCACCACAGGGCCAGATGCAATTGACATAAGAAAGCTTTACGGAACTGCTGATATTTTTACTCATGACCCTGGCTTCATCTCCACTTCATCATGTGAGTCATCAATTACATTCATTGACGGTGATAAAGGCATTCTACGCCATAGAGGTTATGACATAAAAGACCTGACTGAAAATTGTAACTACCTTGAAGTGGTTTACCTGCTTTTTTATGGCGAACTACCAAATGAAAAACAAAAGGCGGATTTTGAACATATGATGACCCGCCACACCATGGTGCATGAGCAGTTACGCAATCTTTATAGTGGCTTCCCAAGGCGTGCACACCCAATGGCAATTTTAATTGGTGCGGTTTCCTCGCTCTCTGCATTCTATCATGACTCACTTGATATAAATGACCCTAAGCAAAGGGAAACAGCTTCCATCCGTATGGTTGCTAAAATGCCAACTCTCACCGCAATGGCGCATAAATATTCTATTGGTCAGCCATTTATTTACCCTGATAACTCCCTTTCATTCGCCGAAAATTTCCTGAGCATGATGTTTGCAGTGCCTGCGGAAAAATATAAAACATCTCCCATCCTCGCACGTGCAATGGATAAATTGCTGATATTACACGCTGACCATGAGCAGAATGCTTCAACCTCAACCGTGCGTCTTGCAAGCTCGTCACAGGCGAACCCATTTGCCTGTATTGGTGCTGGTATATCATCACTCTGGGGCCCAGCACATGGTGGTGCGAATGAAGCGGTTATCGAGATGTTAAAAGAAATAGGCACAATAGACCGCATACCTGAATATATTGCAAAGGCGAAAGATAAAACATCTGGCTTCAAGCTTATGGGCTTTGGGCACAGGGTTTATAAAAATTATGACCCACGTGCTGCGGTGATAAAAAAATATTGTGATGAAGTGCTTGAAGAAGTTGGTGCTAAAAACTCTCCGATGTTGAAAATGGCGAAGGAACTTGAGCGTATTGCATTGCAGGATGAATATTTCGTTTCCCGCAAATTATTCCCCAATGTGGATTTCTATTCTGGTATAATTTACGAAGCAATGGGCATTCCAACGCAGATATTCACTGGTTTATTCGCAATGGCACGTACCGCAGGCTGGGTAGCACAATGGCAGGAAATGTACGCCGACCCAGACCATAAAATTGGCCGCCCAAGGCAGGTATATACTGGTGTTGTGGAGCGTAAAGTTCAGCCGCTTGGCAAGAGGTAAAACTCACCTTTTGGTAAATCACAAGAATAGTTACATATATACTAAAAACATTCCTTTTGCCTGATCTGTAAGATTGCTATAGTAAAGATAAAAAGCAACCAGTGCAAATTTTGGCAATATGATAGTAATAAAAAAGATAAGTAATTTTCTCTGGCATAACCCGCATGCAATTCACCCCGTAATTATTGCCCATGTGAACTTGGGTAGTGCAGCAGGCTGGAATTTCAACTCACTTGATGAAAATGTGCGCCGCCAGATAATAAAAAAATTTCCTGTACTGGCAGAAAATAATGAAAACCATAATGCCACCAGCTTTATTTCTAAAATATGCCTGTTCATGCAGCAGGAAAAATTTTCCGTTG
>DQGZ01000008.1 GCA_003531345.1 Alphaproteobacteria bacterium
TACAAAAAGGTACCAAAAATGGCACAAATTAAAGCTAGAGCAATAAAAGAAATAGAATCAGATTACCAAACCAATGAGATATTTTCCCAGATGTTTGATAGTAAGTCTATCGACAGGTTGGAGGAAGGCACAACAGTTAAAGGTGTTATAGTAAATTTAGATGATGAATCAGTATTAGTTGATATTGGTTTTAAATCAGAAGGAAGGGTTTTCTTAAAAGACTTCCCACAGTCAGAAAGAGATTCTGTTACAATTGGTGATGAAGTTACCGTATTTGTTGAGCGTGTTGAAAATAAGCAATCAGAAATAGTTCTTTCACGCCAGAAAGCAGTTCAGGAAGAAAGCTGGAACAGGCTTGAAGCAGCTTGCAAAAAAGGTACGTATATTGATGGCGTTATGACTTCAAAAGTTAAAGGTGGCTTCGTGGTTGACCTTAACGGCTCATTAGCCTTCTTACCTGGTTCTCAGGTTGATGTTCGCCCTGTGAAAGATGTTACTCCATTAATGGGAATAGTGCAGCCTTTCCAAGTTATTAAAATGGACAGGATGCGTGGAAATATAATCGTATCTCGTAGGGCTATCATGGAAGAAAGCCTTTCAGAAGAAAGATCTAAAATACTTGATAATATCAAAGAAAATGACACAGTTGAAGGTATCATTAAAAACATCACTGATTATGGTGCATTCATTGACCTTGGTGTGGTTGATGGTCTACTTCACGTTACGGATATTTCATGGAGCCGTATCAGCCATCCTTCTGAAGTTCTTAAAGTTGGTGAGAAGATCACCCTTAAAGTTATTAAGTTTGATCAGAAAACAAAAAGAATATCTCTCGGTCTTAAGCAGCTTAAAGACAACCCTTGGGATAATTCAGACGGCAAATATAATGAACAGACAAAGCATATAGGTAAGATAACAAACATCACTGATTATGGTGTATTTGTTGAGCTTGGAACTGGAATTGAAGGCTTAGTGCACGTTTCTGAAATGAGCTGGGCTAAGAAAAATGTTAATCCATCTTCAATATACAAAAAAGGTGATAAAGTTGAAGTTATGATACTTTCAATTGAGCCTGAAAAACAAAGGCTTTCTCTGGGTATCAAGCAAACTCAGGACAATCCTTGGGAAAAATTCGCAGGTGTGTTTAATAAGGGGCAGAAGGTTAGCGGCACTGTTAAATCAGTTACTGATTTTGGCTTATTTATTGGCTTTGACACTCACTCAGAGGTTGATGGTCTGGTTCACTTATCTGATCTTTCATGGACAGAAAAAGGTGAAGATGCAATTAAGCAATATAAGGTAGGTCAGCAGATAGAGGCAGTGGTTATTGAGCTTGATCCAACTAAAGAAAAGATTGGTCTTTCTATCAGACACCTTACTAAAGACCCGCATGCAGATGTATTTGAAACATATGAGAAAGGTAAAGTATTTACCTTTACTGTAGTTGAGTCTTCACAGGATGGTATAGTTGTTCAGGTTGCTGATGGGCTTACTTCATTCATCAAACGTCAAGACCTATCAAAAGATAAAGTTGAGTGCCGCCCTGAAAGGTTCTCTGCGGGTGACAGGGTTGATGCTAAAGTTATATCTTCTGATAAAGCTGCGAAAGAAATAAGGCTTTCTATCAAAGCTCATGAAATTGACGAAGAGAAGAAGGCTATTGAGAAATACGGCTCTGCTGACTCGGGTGCTGCTTTAGGTGGTATTCTTGGTCAGGCTTTGAATAAAGCTGCAGAAGATTCATCTTCTAAAAATAAAAAGAAGAAAGCCTCTTAAGAAGTTCTAAGTTATTAGTTCTCAGTTGTTAGTAACAGCTGAGAACAACTAAGAACTAATTACTAACAACTAAGAACTAACTAAAATGGCAAGAGTAACAATAGAAGATTGCTTAGAAAAAGTAGATGACAGGTTTGAGCTGGTGGCTTTGGCTTCTCAGCGTGCAAAAGAAATTTCTTCTGGCGGTAAGTTAACTATTGAACGTAAAGGAGAAAAAGACACAGTTATCTCATTGCGTGAAATTGCGGAAGGTACCATTAAAATTGATGATCTTCGTAAAGGCATAGTTGCTTCATTCCAAAAACACCGTGACACTATTGATGATTTCATCGCCCCAGCATCAGTTAATGATAACCCTAATTCTGATGAATTTAATATTGATCAGGAGGAGGCAGATATTCGCGCAGCAATGGCAGAAGCTTCTGAAGAAGGGCTTAATAATGAAACTGATGAATCATTAGAAGGTTTGACTGAGGAAGAAGTTGATATTGAAGCTGATTTATCTGATGATGAATTTGAAGATAAGATATAATTTTGGTTAGTGATTACACTGTCTCAAGTTGGCTCTAATTGTGTTAGCTGTAAACTCTGCCAATGAGGTCTTACGCAAAAATAAACCTGTTTCTGCATATACTTGGTAAACGAGCCGATAATTACCACGAACTGCAAAGTATTTTCTATTTCCCAGAAATTTATGATGAGTTAGAGGTCATCAGGTCTGATAAGTTTGAACTTTATGTAGCAGGTGAATTTGCTGATAAAATACCCCAAATACCAAAGGAGAATATTATCTACAAAACCCTTCTGGAATTAAAGCGATTATACCCAGAAAAAATAACAGATATTTCAGTTTTTCTTACTAAAAACCTTCCAGTTGCAGCTGGTATCGGTGGCGGCAGTGCCAATGCGGCAACCACTTTAAACGTGCTGAATGAATTATTTGCACTGGAATTATCAAAAGAAAAACTGGCAGAAATTGGTTTAAAAATAGGTGCGGATGTTCCTTCCTGTGTTTATTCAAAACCAATGATAGTTACTGGAGTAGGTGAGGGGATTGAATTACTAGATGGACACACGGAAAATCTTCTCTCCCCTCTCTCTAGCTCTCTCACCTTGAAATGGGAGAGAGGATTATTGGGTAATAACTTTTTTCCTAAACTCAATATCCTTCTCATAAACCCACTAAAATCAGTTTCAACTAAACAAATTTTTGAAATGGGTTTTAAAAATTATTCAGAAGAAATAAAAATAGAGAAAAATAAACTCTTCAAGCAAGAATATATATTTGAATTATTGCACAGAACTAAAAATGACCTTCAGGAAAATGCCATAAAACTTTGCCCTGAAATTGCAGAAATTTTGGAGTCGTTAAATGCAACTAACCCAATTATAGCTAGAATGTCTGGCAGCGGTGCAACTTGTTTTGCAATTTATGAAACCAAAGAAAAACTAGAAAATGCAGCACTTCAGATAAATGAAAATTTACCAAAATACTGGGTAAAAACTGCATAATATGTATATAACAAACCCCTTGCTAAACAGAGTATTGCCCTTATATTGTAACGCAATTGTAACAATCTATAATTGTTTTAAATTCGTTTGATAGTGGCGTTTTTCTGAGGTACCCCTTATTGACAGTGTATTTTATATACCATAAGTTGCCTTGAAAAAATTTGCTCTGAAGCAAATTTAAGACAATTATACTAATTAGAACAGAGGTTTATTTTGATTAAGAATTTAAAGCCAGTTATAATCCGTGGAAAAGAATATCTGCCTGTAATTGAAGGTGGGAAGGGTATTGGCGCAACTAATGGCAGAAGCAGTGGTGCATTTGCTGCGGCTGATGCTATTGGAACTTATTCTGGTGCAAACGCTTTTGATTGTGATGAGAACGGAACTCCACTACCTCAGGTTTATCATGGTAAAACCCGTAGGGAAAAGCATGATGAATTAGTGGCTATGGGCATTAGTGGCGGTATTAAACAGGCAAAAATAGCTCGTGATATTTCTGGTGGCAAGGGGCGTGTTCATATCAATGTATTATGGGAGCAGGGCGGGGCAGAGCGTGTTCTGCATGGAATTTTAGAGAAGGCAAAAGGGCTTATTGATGGTGTAACTTGCGGTGCAGGTATGCCTTATCGTTTAAGTGAAATAGCAGAAAAATATAATGTTGATTATTTTCCGATAGTTTCTTCAATGCGTGCATTCCGTGCGTTATGGAAGCGTGCTTATCATAAATGCAAGGATTTGCTAGGTGGTGTAGTTTATGAAGACCCATGGCTTGCAGGCGGGCATAATGGCCTTTCTAATGGTGAAGACCCGAATGTTCCACAAAACCCATATCAGCGTGTTGCGGAACTGCGTAAGTTCATGAATGAGGTTGGGTTAGAAAAAACTCCGATAATAATGGCGGGCGGTGTATGGTACCTGCGTGATTGGCAGGACTGGTTTGATAATGAAGAAATAGGGGCAATAGCTTTCCAATATGGAACTCGCCCATTGTTAACACAAGAAAGCCCCATACCAGAGGGCTGGAAAAAGAAATTACTTACCATAAAAGAAGGTGATGTTTACCTGAATAATTTCAGCCCTACAGGTTTTTATTCATCTG
>DQGZ01000021.1 GCA_003531345.1 Alphaproteobacteria bacterium
ATTATTATTAAAAAAATTTGATGAGCGGGGTTTTTGTTTTTTTACTAATTACAACGGCAGAAAGTCAGAAGACTTAAAAGAAAATCCTTTTGCAGCAATATGTATTTACTGGCCAGCCCTTGAAAAGCAGATAAGGATAGAGGGAAAGGTGGAGAGAGTAAGTAAAAGTGAAAGTGATGAATATTTTCTTTCACGACCAAGAGAAAGTAGAATAGGGGCGTGGACATCCAAACAATCGCAGGCTCTGGAAAGTAGAGAGAGGTTTTTGGCCGAGCTTGAACAGGTCAGAAAAGATTTCAATGAAAAAGAAGTGACCAGACCTGAAAATTGGGGCGGTTGGAGATTGATACCCGATGTTATTGAATTCTGGAAAGCTGAGGAATTCAGGTTTCATAACAGGGAAGTTTATACAAAAAATGAAAACGGTACTTGGAATAAAAAACTTCTATATCCTTAACCAATTATTATTTGCTATAGCGGCTTGCATAGTAACAAAATTTAGAGCCAGATGGTTTTTATATCTGCATATAATTTGTATAATTTCTCCACATCTCCTAGTAGGGTTTTTTAAGTGGCTTGCTGATTGATGATTGTATTAATTACTGTATCCTTCAGATGATTTGCCACAGTGTCTACAAATTTTTCGGTTGTTGCACCTTGTGCGCCACAAAGATCACGAGTACCTTTGCCACTTGCCATAAGCTCACATATAATATTATATAACTTATCACAAAACTGGTGAATTTCGCCCTGCTTCTGTATTTTTATTATTTCAGAATGCTTCATTGCCTCAATAAGCGCATACACTAGCCCAAGTGGGTTAAGTGAAGTTTCCTCACCACGTAAATGCCTTTGGAACATATCAGAAACAGTGCCGTGGCTTGCCTCAAACTCCTTTATCATCTCACCATTATCAGAAACACCAATAAGGCTGGAAGAAATAAATCCTGGTGATTTATGAACCTGAGATATTTCATCGGTCAGCATGTCGCCGTCATAATTGTGCGCTACCATTGAGAAGCCACCTTTTGTCCACTTAATTATCTGCATGGTTGCATTGTCTGATATTAGATGTTCAAGGTTATTCTTAGGAAGTAATTTAGCTTCAAGGAATTTATGCTTAAAATCTTTATCAAACACTTCTTTCATTATCTTCCAGAAATCTTCCTGCCATTTAAAAACAGTTTTTTTAGTAACTATATATGGCGTTACCTTTGCCTCAAGTGAGCGGGAAAAGAAGTGTTGCGCTAATTGGTAAACATTATCCAGCGGGTTATCATAAAACACAGCGGCTGAAAGCTTATCTGTCATTTTTCGTTCAGCTATTATTTGTGCATCGCTGCCATCTTCTGGCTCAAAAGTTACTTTTATTGTTCCTTTACCAACCATTTTATATGCAGCAGAATATTCGCCACCTACTGCGTGCCTGTCAAATAATACTGGGTTTTCATAACCGAGTTTTACGCCTTTTATATGTATAGTATCGCGGGAAATGGAAATGCCGTTCCAGCCTTTACGCATTGCGCCATTAGGGCTGCCCCATGCTTTTGAAAGACCCATCTCTTTTTTCTGTTCCTCAGTTGGGGTTATTGTGGGTTCTTTAAATATTGCCTTAATTTTCTTACCTGCGGATATTATGTCTTTTAAAACCTGATCCTGCGTTGCATCACGGTTCTTGCAGGAGAGGTCAAAAAATTGCCAATCGGAAATATCCAGATTAGGTATTATCCATTTATCTAATATAAGCTGCATACCGTAGCGGGTCATTTCCTCACCGCTTACATAAACCATTTCAGGGGCTTTTATCTTAGGCATTTTTATAGGGCTTTGATTTTATACCGCAGAGTTTCATATAAAAAACTCAAGTGCAACAGTAAGTTGAGCTTTAATAATTAATTTTGAAAAAATTTATTTTATTAAGGCTCCATTTGCATCAACCCCCAAAAACTTCAATATAGTTACATTACTGTTATTGTATTTGCGCTTATCAATTATTTTTGTCTGCGGATGTTCGGTTACATCCTCCCTTTTGGAATGTTCCGCTATTATAATACCGCCTGCCTTTACCCATTCTGACTTTATTATGCTAGCTATTGCTTGGTTTAACATATTGCGGTTATATGGGGGGTCGAGAAACACAACATCACACTGATATTGTGCGTGCGGCAATTGCATAACATCAGCCCGCAGGAATAGGCATTTTTCAGTTACATTAAGTAGTTTTGCATTATTGCGGGCGCAGGCAATATTCTGCTCACTTATATCAATCATTATGGCACGCACTGCCCCGCGGGAAATTGCCTCATAACTTACTATACCTGTGCCGCAGAAGAAATCTGCAATAGTACGGCCTTCAATCAGGCTGGGGTTTTCGTCATTGATTATATCTAGCTCAGGCAGAAAACGCCCATGGTTAAGCAGGTTGAACACCGCCTGACGCACCTTTGAGGTGGTGGGGCGCAGCACCTTATCCTTGTCTTTATATGAAAGAACTTCCTTATTTTTGAGCGTGCCAGCTGTAATGCGCATTTTGCTTACTTCCGTTATTATTGTCTATATATGGTTGATTTATACATAAGTTTCAGAGTTTGTCTATTAAGCGCCAGCCAAACAATTAAGAAAATCCAATTTTACAATATTAATAACGTATAAAATAAAAAATAAACTAAAACTACATATTCTTAACGATTTGTTAATTATTTTATGTTAAATTTAATATAATTTGTAGTGTATTTTCTGAGTTTGCAAGGAGAACCTCCCCCAAAAACCTCCGAAGACCAGCAAATAATTACTGACAAATTGCCCGCTCTCAAGTAATATTGGGGGCGGGTTCAAAAAACAAAAACGGGCGATTTATGAAAAACATAAACCAAAACCTCAATAATAACCTAACCAAAGGGGCAGATATGCCACGCACAAAAATCTTCATGCGCCAAACCGCCGCCCAGATGCAAATGCAGGCTGCTGAAGTTAAAACCATTACATACGATGAGTTGATGAGACAGGTCTATGATAATGCGAGTGTAAAAACAGCGCTGGCTGGATTGAATAATCAGTTACAAACAGGGTTGAAAGGAAATATTGAAAGTAGCGTTAAAACAGCTTTTGGAGTTATTGATACAAAAGTTTCTATTACCATTACATCAGCGAGCGATGTAGGTGGAAAATTAACAAATGCACTGAACAGCTTAATTACTGACGGAAATGGCAGCCCATCATTTGTCTTGGGTGATACAGGTACAAAAATAGCGGCTGCTGCAAAAACAGCAGCAGAGCGAGCTACTGCTAAAACTCCTACTCCTCCTCCTCCTGCTACTACTAAAACCTTATTACGTAAAGAACTAGATAATAACGATGGTAAAACGTATAACATTTATTCTGATGGTACTAAGGAAGAAGTACCAGCGCAGCAGGTACAAAAACAAAAAAGCGATAACCCATTCACACAGCTGCTTGAGATGATAATGGAGTTCATCAATATGTTTAGGGTGGATAGTGTAGCAACTAATGCGGTAACAAATGCAATAGCTAATAACCCTCAAGTTATGGATGTTTTAGCCGCTGCTAATATAACGAGTCCAGAAGATAAAAAAGCTGCAATAGCTAAATCTATAGAAATGGCTACGGATACCCCAGAAGAAAAGGCGGCAATGGTTAATAATGTTATTGGTAGCAGACTTAAAGCATATGCTGGTGAAGTAGCTAAATTAGCTGCAGATGCAAGAAATAAACATGAGTTCGATGAAAAACTAGAAGCTATAAATCAAAAATATGGAAAATTCCCTGAAAAAGTATCATTAGGGCAAATAGACCTTTATGATAAGAATGGTAACCAAGTTAAAGATGCTGCGGGCAGGCAGGTAAAATTATCAGCTGCAGATACAGAAGTGAACTCTTCAGTACTTGGTGAAGTTCAAAGTCAATATGCAGCAATGTTTGCAGCTGCTTCAGGAAAAATACAGAACGAGGCTGGTGGTGCAAAAGGGACGTATACTGATGCAGCTATAGAAAAATTTAAATATTTCCAGCTTGATGCACAAGAAGCTCTTGCAAGACAAACCTCTGCTGGCAAGTCAAAATTTCCATCAGGATTGAAAGTAGAAGATTTAATGAAGGTTCAAAAATATGCGGAGAGTGCATTAAATGAGTCTGCAAGTAAATTACGTAGAAACAACAGTTGGAATGTCGATCGCGAGGTGGACGGTGCTTTAATAATGCTTACTGACCCTAAAGGTGATGCAAAATATCCTAAAGACAGTTGGGAGTATAAATATGCTGAGCATTTAATAAAAACTGCCCAGAAATATTCAAGTACTCCAGAAAATTTTAATGCCTATAGTTATTACAACCCAATTAGTAATAACGCTTCAGTGTTGGGTAATTATCTGTTCGTTACAAGAGAATATATTAAAAATGAAGTTGATCAGAATAAAGTAGTTGATGCACAATTCCTTGAAGGAGAGGTTGGACTTACTTTAGGCGGTAATTCAACTAGTAGTATTGGAGTTAATGCTAAATTTGCTGCAATTAGGCAAGCTGTAGTTGATGGTACATTAATAGTAGGTAAAAATTTTGGTGGTTTGCTACAGAGGGGAACAAATGCATTAACCCAGAATGATGTATTGCAAGGACTTTCTCGGGATGTGCAGAATGCCATTATGAATATGAGTAAAGAAGCTGTGCTAAATATGTCCGCCGAGGAATTCAGGATAATGGCTACTCGAAAAGAGTTCATGGATCGGGCTATAGGTGATATGCAGGGTGATATTTCCAGAAGTGATGCGAGAGAAGCTGAAAGGGAATATCAAAGGCAGCAGGCAGAGAAAACTGCTATAGCTCGTAATAGTCTGACAAGACAAGAGCAAGAGTTAATGAACGACCTAAATGGTATTTTGGGAGGGATGAAAGCTAAAGATCATGATAAGTTGATGAATAGCCTTCGTGGCATTGTTATGCAGAGTGGGGCTGCAAGTAAGAGTGATTTAGAAGAGGTGGCAAGTGAGATGATTAGAAAAGCAAAAACTGCTGAAGCTAAAGGGCGTATCCAAAAAGAGTTTGAAGAGTATTATAGTCAGACAAGATAAAGAAAGGGTGCCTTCTCCTTTGTCCTTCCCATTCTACGCAAGAAAGTTGTTGTAACTCCTTCTCCCTTTGGGGTAATAATAAAATTATTCATGGTTAGGATAAGGTAAATAACGGTATTCTTAAAACACTCCCACACATGCCGTCATTGCGAGGAGTGAGTGTAGCACCGACGAAGCAAACCATCCTTAAAAGCCAAATTCACTTTAGAATATTTCACCCCGCTCTTTCAAGCCAGACTTACTTTACGATGGATTGCTTCGCCCAAGCGCTCGCAAAGACGACGAAAACAATGCTGATAAGCGATAGCTCAATACTTAATGCACCTCACCCCAATTGTTGCCGATGCGGGTTTCAACCACCAGTGGCACTGAAAGGTTGGTTACATTCTCCATTATATTTTTACATTTTGCAGCGACACTTTCCGCCGCATCTTCACTACATTCCAATATCAGTTCATCATGAATTTGCAGAAGAAGTTGTAAGTTTTTAGTTCTTAGTTCTGAGTTGTTACTATACTTAGAACTTAGAACTGATAACTCAGAACTAATTGCGATCATCGCCAGCTTTATTATATCCGCTGCGCTGCCTTGAAGTGGCGCATTTATAGCAGCACGCTCAGCAAAGTTTCTTCTTGCGCCATTCTTGTCATTTATTCCGTGAACATATATCTTACGTTTAAAAATAGTTTCAACATAGCCATTTTCACGTGCGAATTTAATGGTGTTATCCATGTATGCCCTGATTCCGGGGTATTGTGCAAAATATTTTTCAATTATGGTTTTTGCCTCCCCGTTTGAAATGCCAAGCTGCTTTGCCAGCCCAAATGCGCTCTGCCCATATATGATTCCAAAATTCACAGTCTTTGCCCTGTCACGCTGTTCTCTGGTAACTTGGGTAATATCAACCCCGAATATCTGCGCTGCTGTTGCGCTGTGAATGTCCTTCCCTTCCTTAAATGCTTTTATCAGCACATCAATATTAGCAACATGAGCAAGCAGGCGAAGTTCAATTTGGGAGTAATCTGCCCCGATTAATTTATTGCCTGCTTCTGCAATAAAGGCTTTCCTTATCTTTCTGCCGTCTTCACTGCGAATAGGGATATTCTGCAAATTCGGCGCAACTGAAGATAACCTGCCAGTAGTAGTTGTAACATTGTTGAATTTAGTATGAACCCTATGGGTTTTTGGGTTTATTTCCTTTTGCAATGCTTCCGTATAAGTGTTTATCAGCTTTGCCAGCCCGCGATATTCCAGCACTTTGTCTGCTATTTCATAGCCCTGAACTGCTAATGTTTCCAGTACTTCACTATCAGTGATATATTGCCCAGATTTAGACTTTTTACCACCCTGAATTCCAATTCTTTCAAACAACACTTCACCAAGCTGTTTTGGTGATGCAATGTTGAATTCTTCACCATCTGCCAGTTTGTATATTTCTTTTTCAAGGGTTTTTAGCCTGCCTGTAAAATCTGCCGAAAGGGTTTTTAAAATATTTGCATCAACTTTTATCCCAGCATTTTCCATCGCAATAAGCACTTGTATCAAAGGCTTTTCAAAATGCTCATAGATGTTTAAAAGTTTTTTCTCAAAAATCTCCTGCTGAAATTTTTGATGAATTTTATGTTGCAGTGCAGCATATTTTAGTAAATTTTCATCAGTTTGGTTTGCAGGCTCCGCAAGGTCTTTAAGCTCATATTCCAGCAGGTTTTTCGCAAGGAAATAAATATTATTTTCCTTTGAAGTTCCGTGGAGTAAATAATTCATCAGCTCAATATCATCAAAATTATTCAAAATCTCCCTCCTGCTAGCGGGAAGGGTTAGGTGGGAGTAAAGTTTCGTTGCCGTCAAAAAATCCTTGGAACTCTCAAAAACATATTTGTTTGACTTAATATCCAATAGTTTCTGCAGCACAGGGTAAGCATAATTTAAACTTTGCTTTATTTGCGGTGTTGAGAACAGGTCATTCTGCTGGTTATCATCTACAACTTTGCTTTCAGCAGGTTTTATAATTGCGCTGCGCTCTTCACTATAAACGGCAATTTTTTCTGCTTCGCTATTATTATACAAAGTAAAAATATTTAATGTCAGGTTAGGCGGCAGGTTATTAACAAAAGATTCCAGCTGATATAAATTATTTATAGTTATGAACTTTGTATCGAAATCAATGTTTTTACGCTCAGCTTTTTGTGGGGCAGGGGCATCAGGCGCACCTAATTTAGCAGCGATAGACTTAAACCCAAGCGAAAGCAGATATTCTTTTAAAAT